>JAZRXI010000014.1:0-5602 GCA_045600145.1 Clostridia bacterium
CTTTACAACAGAGCGTCTTACTATATAGACGATGACGGCGAAAAGGTCATTCTTGACGAGGCTGTATATGATACGGCTAAATCGGTGACGTTCGAGCAGTGGTACCTCAGAACAATGGCACAGTACAAGGACGGCGGCGACGGTAAGCTCGACGTTCGTTTCGTAACCATGCTCGACGAAAATCTTGCAGACTACGAAGAGGCAGGCTTCATCTACACAGTTGACGGTGCAGAAGACAAGCTCATAACAACAGAGGGCAATACTTCATTCTTTGCAGACGGCAGGACAACGTATATCACGGAATACAGCCAGTCGGATGACTTCTTCGTTCTGCAGAACACTCTGTTCGCGGCGGAAGTCGTTGATCTTGACCCCGCAATCACCGTTAAGGCATTCGTTAAGCTGATGGACGGTACTGTTCTCACAGGCAATAAGGTTTCCTTCCACCTCAGCGATTTTACCGAAAACACATATAAAATCACGTATCATGTAGCAGGCAGCATTCCCGAAGGCAAGAGCGTGCCTGCACCCGTAAATTACATCAGACCCGGCACAGCCTATACACTTGCACCGTCCTATGATTATGTTGAGTGTGAAGGTCCGATAACGGTATATATAAGATACCTGAATAAAGCAGACGGCACTGCCGTTGCCGAAACCGATGTTATGAACAACGTTGAAATCGGCGCTGACTTTTTCGTAAACGGAAAGGATGTCCCCGGATATAATTGTGTTACAGAAGAACAGTATTGGATAGTTCGTCCGAGAGCGACGGGATTTATCGGTTGGTTTACCGATGAGAATTTTGAAAATCGAATCGAGGAAGACACTTTTGTCGTCAACGAAGACACCGATCTGTACGGATTCTGGGATGATGACGGAGAACCTACTGATACAATTACTTTCTATTACGAAGCAAAATGAATTTGAGGATGGTAAACTATGAAAAAGAACATAATGCTTGAACCCGAGATAGAGTTCGTAAAGTTTCTTACAAGCGACGTTATCACGACCTCCGGCGGCGGACAGGAAAATCCCCCCGCAAAGGACCCGATGAAGAACGGCGGCTCAAACGACGACGACGGATACCATACGGGTTTTGACTTCGGAGATCCGCTTCAGTAAACAAAAAATGAGTGCTTTTGCCCTCGCGGCAAAAGCACTTTTTTGTTTACTGTATCAAAAGCCTTTCCCTTGGGAGAAGGCTATGAAGTTGGTTTGTTTTTCTCTTATTCATCAGCACGAATTGGGGGGTTCTCAAGGGGAAATTCCCCTTGAGCCGTCTTCTTTCGTTCTTTCTTCTTCGGGAAGAAGAAATGACGTTTTTCTCGGTTTTGAAAACCGAATAAGGTGTACGTTTCTTGCCGCTCGGCAAGAAAGTACCAAAGAAACGAGCCAAAGCGGGCGCTTGGTGTCTCGCCGAAGCGAGACAAAGTCGCCCCTCTTTGGAATCTCCCCGACCTGTAAATGATGATGAAGTTTTGCTGAGGTTCCCCCTTGGGGGAAGCTGTCAGCGCAGCTGACTGATGAGGCCTTAACAAGACTTCATCACTGTATACGCATTCCCACAAAGGGAAGGCTTTGCCGAGCGCTACAGATGCGTAAAAATAATAAAATAACTATTGCATTTCAGATTGTTTTATGTTATTATATGATAAAATAGGTTTTTATTTCTAAAAAGTGAAAGGAGCTTGACAAGGATGACGAAGTGTGCGACAATTTTGTCGGTCGGTCGGTCGGTCGGTCGGTCGGAATCTTATACTGTCAGAAGCGCGGTAGAGCTGCGCTCCTTTGTCGAGCCTTATTTTAATATTTTCGTACATAAACCGTGATTTTTCAGGGGGCAAAGTGCCTTTTGAAAAGCGACGGTTATTATTTTATAAAATATAAAAATTCTTATATCAAAGGAGAAACCAATGAAGAAAAAAATCATCAGTTTCATACTCTGTGTCGTGCTGATTTTCAGCATGATACCGATCGGAACGCTTACGGCGTTTGCGACCACGACCGAATTTTCGGGCGTGAGCATTGACTGCGGAAACGCAGAATGCACTACTGCCGAAAACGGCGATCTTATTTTGTGTTACAAAACTGTCGGGGAAGACACCCTGACCATCCCTGCCGGCTATTTAGCAGTAGCCGATATTCTCGTTGTCGGCGGCGGCGGTGCCGGTAGTACCGGTTCGAGAACCACTAATAAAGGTAACGGCGGCAACGGCGGTGATGTTGCAGAAGGAACATATTCGCTGAAAAGCGGCTTGCTGGTTATCACAGTCGGAGCGGGCGGTGAGCCAGTTAAAACCTCAACAACTTCGGGTTCTTCGGGCAACTCCGGTGCACCGTCCACTGTGACCGGAGCAGACGGGAATAATATAATTACCGCAAATGGCGGAGACGGCGGTAATCTTCCCACTACTTCAACTTCCTCTGCCGGTTTGCCGACATCCGGCACGGTCAGCTCAATCACCGGGGCACCGGTAACCTATGGCACGGGCGGACCCAAAGCAACAACCAGTGGCTTTGCTGTTGCCGCCGATGCCAACACCGGTAACGGCGGACAGGGCGGGAATACTGGTACCTCTGCCAAAGCATACGGCGGTGCGGGCGGCAGCGGCATAGTTATCATCCGCCTGACCGCAATTGTTCCGTTCCATAACCATGACTTTACGTACGAAGCAGAAGGCAACACGATAACAGCCACCTGTGCGGACGGTTGCGTCAGCGGCTTTGATAAAACTCCCCTGCAGCTCACATTGAACAGCGACGGCATCCTTAACGCCGATAAACTGAAAACGTGGAAATTACACGAGGCGGCAGAGCCTGCTGTTACATACTATTCCGCATCCGACCTTATCCACCCTATTACCGATGAGTTCACTGCGGCAGGTAACTATGTTGCATTGGTCACGGCGGGCGGCCTTACGGCACGGCAGGAGTTCACCATTACATACCATGCCCACGTCATAGACGGTGTCAGAATAGAGTTTCAGCCGTGGACGAGCAGCACGGCTATCCCCACCACTGCCGGAAACTGGTATCTGACGCAGGATGTGAAACTGACTGACAACTGCACCCTTACGGGAAACGTGAACCTTTGTATGAACGGTCATATTATCCTTATAAACGACAAAACCGTCACAACTAACGGCAATGCACTTGATTTTTATGAGTTGGATTCTTCTCCCTATGCTACGGGCTATGTCCCCGATACCGATAATAAAATCTGGTATTATTTGGACAATTCCAATTCCATAATGATCATCGGCGGCGAAGGTGCTATACCTCAAATGAAATTTGCTTCTTATCCGTGGTACAAAACAGCCAACCTGAGCGTAATTCAACTTGTTATCGGTAACGGCATCACAAATCTTCCCCAATTATATGATTCCTCTTCCGATGCGTTAATGTTTGGCAATTTACAGGATATAGTGATCAAAAGCAAGCATTTTGATATAGTCCACAACTATTGCGTATATAGGCATAGAAACCTTACCGATGTAACATTCGCTGAAGGTGTTGAAAGCATATCTTTAACACAAGGTAATACATTTTCAGATTGTACTGTACTTTCTACATTAAATCTGCCTGCATCACTGAAATCACTTTATCTTCATTCCACAACCTTCCAATATGATCAAGCTTTCAAAACTATAAATCTTGCCGAAGGAAATGAATATTTTTCGGTTGTTGACAATGTGCTTTACAACAAGGAACAGACGGATTTGATTCTTGCTCCGACGGGTAAATCGAATATTATTCCGGTTTCAACAGTTGAGAGAATAACCGCAGGATTAAATATAGATGCTGAAAATTTATTCTCGGCACAAGAAATCAACGATAACATCCAAATCACCTTAAAGCGCTATAAAAACGGTGAAATTCCCGATAATGATACATTTTATGTCGGCGAAATGATAAAAGCGGATGTCACCGCAAAAGACGGAGAGCTTCCCGATGATTTGTTCTACGCATGGCTTGCAATGAACAGCGACAACACTGCGATAGATAACACCAATACCTCTAATATTGCCGGCTTTGAAACCCCCGATACCTATCTTGACGGAAAAGAATTTCTGATGTCTCCCGATGCTTTGTACGGCGCAGTGAAAGTTACATTCACCGGCACACCAAAAAATTGCCGTTTTGCCGTCTGTCAGATCATTGACGGCGAAACAAAGGTCGTTGCCTATAAGGATTTCACCGCAAAGTCCGAAGAGGTCCTCGGATCTGTTGTAAACGGCAGCACGGTTACAATGTTCAAAGGCGAAACACGATCCATACAGGAACTTCTCGGCAGATGCGGTATACCCCATATTACCTGCAATTCTGTTGTTGCCAGCCGTGTTACTAAATCCGGCAGAACTGATGAAATTTCTGTTTCCGGAAACAACATTACCGCTAACGATCTCGAAAAGAATATTACCGTAAGTTACACCATACGAGCCTCAAATTGTTTGTATCACGGCAGTACCGAAGAATTAAGTGGTAACACTATTTCCATCAATATTATCGATCCCCCGCAGATGGAAACCACCTGCACTACTGTTACTGTAAATAACCCCGCAGAGGGCTATGATTACTTTATCGGTCAGAAGCAGGGCGAACTTAAGGACGGCAAGGTTTATTTTACAGGGCTTAAACCCGAAACCGAATATTTTGTTCGTGCACAGATCACAGGTGCAAACAGCGAATCAACCTATACCACTTTTGTCAAAGCAACTACACCGGCTCACGATTTCATAAGTGATTATGTCGATAACGGCGACGGCACACATACAGGCAAATGTGACTGCGGTGTTAGCGGCAATACCGAAGCACACATCTTCATCGATGGCGTATGTATCTGCGGTGCGGAAAATCTCGTTTCCCACACCCACACGTTTGCGGAAACATGGTCAACTGACGCAACAGCTCACTGGCACGAATGCACGGCAGAGGGCTGTGACATTGAAGATTACTCCACCTGCGACCTTGACGGCGCGGCATACGGCACCCACACATGGGAAAACGGCAAATGCGCTGAATGCGGATATATGTGTTCTCATGATACGTTCACAGACGGCGTATGCGACGTATGCGGATTTGTATGCACTCACACCTACGACGCAACGGGCGAATGCACGGTCTGCGGCGAAAAGGTAACCGTTCTTTACAAGAACTACCTCGTTGAAGGTCACGAGCCTATAGCAAACGGCGCAAGCGGTCTTTACAACAGATATTCCTACTACCTTGATAATTTAGGTAACGAAGTCGTTCTTGACGATGCAGTATACGATGCAGATAAAGAAGTAACCTTCGAGGCGTGGTACCTCAGAACAATGGTACAGTACAAGACCGAGGGCGATGACCTCAGACTCCGTTTCGTAACGATGCTCGACGAAAATCTTAAAGACTATGAAGAAGCAGGCTTCATTTACACCATTGAAGGTGAAGGCGGAGGCACGCTCACAACAACAGAGGGCAATACTTCATTCTTTGCAGACGGCAAGACAACGTATATCACGGAATACAGCCAGGCAGATGACTTCTTCGTTCTGCAGAACACCTTATTTGCCCCCGAGGTCGTTAAGGCTGACCCCGAGATCAAAGTAACACCTTACGT
>JAZRXI010000015.1:0-2329 GCA_045600145.1 Clostridia bacterium
CCGATATTGAACATCGCCGATATCTGATAGTTTCCGCTTGTGGGAGCGGTAACATCTATCACGCGGTTATTCTTTCCGCTTTCGGCAACATTTGTAAGCACAGTGCCGTTTGCGGGAGTTTTCCAGCCCTTAAGCGTCTGAAGCTCGGCATCGCCGTTTACCGTCTCGGGAAGCTCAACACAAACATCATCGATATAGTAGTCCGTTGTGATGTTATCAAGAGCAACATACAGCTCATACGCCGCATCGTTCTGCGCTTTTTCGGATTTTTTTGCATTAAGGAAATCCGGCGAAACGGTAAACGTCTTTTCGACTTTGTACCAGCCGTCGCCGAGCGTGGTAACGGTGTATTCGGGGTTGCTGTTTCCGCCTAAAATAAGCCACTGCCCCTGTGTGAAGCCGATAATGCTGTTCGGCCAATATTCAGGGTGCGACGCCACCATATTTGCGTCTGACTGGTCAAGTGTACCTGAAACAAGCGAAACATGCGCGTAGCACGGCAGCTTGCTTGCGTCCTTGATTTTTATTTTGAGTGAAACGGTATATTTGCCCGCACCGAGTCCGTGATAGCCTGCAAGCCCGTCATCAAAGACAAGTGCGCCGATATCGAACATTGCACTTATCGGATAGCTTCCGCCCGTGGGCGCGGTGACCTCTATCACGCGGTTGCCGCCGAGTTCGATATTGTTAAGCACTGTACCCGATGCGCGGTATGACCAACCCTCAAGTGTTCCAAGCTCGGCATCGCCGTTGACGACGCTCTTATCTTCGGGGATGATGACCTTTACGTCATCGACATAATAATCCGTCACAAGATTGTCAAGTGCTACATAAAGCCCGTAAGCATCGGCATTCTCCGTAAAGCGCGCCTTGTTCGCATCAATAAATCCCTGTGTTACGGCAAATGTTTTTTGGATATTGAACCAACCGTTATCAAGTGCCGTAACGGTGTATTCTGCATTGCTGTTACCGCCCAAAACAAGCCAGTTGTTCTGCGTAAAGCCGATAATGCTTTCGGGCCAATATTCGGGATGTGTTGCAACCATCTGTGCGTCGGATTGGTCAAGTGTGCCGGAAACAAGCGTTAGATGCGCATAGCACGGAAGCTTGCTTGCATCCTTTACCTTTACGTTTAACGAAACCTTGTAATTGCCGGCGCCGAAGCCTGCGTAGCCGTTTGCTTCATCGTCGTAAACAAGCGCACCGATATCGAACATTGCGCTTATCGGATAGCTTCCCTCAGTGGGAGCTGTGACTTCTATCACGCGGTTATTTTTGCCGTCTTCTTTTACATTGGCGAGCGTCGTGCCGGGTGCAAGGCATTTCCACCCCGTAAGATCGCCCATTTCCGCATCACCGTTGATGACTTGCTTCATTCCGGGTTCTGCAAAGACGGTAGCGGCAGTGCATACAGAGCAAACCGCAAGCACTATCGCCGCAATGATACTGAGAGCCTTTTTCATATTATCCTCCTGTCATTATTTTATATTTATGATTTTCCTTTTTTGGGGGAAAAGCATATTCAAGGTATCATAAATTTTTGATTGCTGTCTGACGGCACTGTATTGGTTCCTTCTTCCGGCTCGTCGACTTCATCATCAAATTCATCCGGTGGAAGTACGGTGCTGTCTGTCAGGATATAATCCTTATCAAACTTTACAGAATATACTTCCGGAGTTTCATATTTTTTCTTCATACAATGCTCCTCATATTTTTGATCTTCCGTTACCGCGGCGACACCCGACTTGATGCCGCCGCAAACGGTATAATCAATGCGATGCAAAAGAACAAAAAAAGTGCAAAAATAAAGAAAGGAAAACGCATCGCAAAAATTATCGGATATTTATTTAAGCGAATCGGAGTATTTCTCTGCCGAATCGCCGTATTTGATAAGCATCTCAACAAGCTTTGCAAGTTCCGGCGCGTCTGTTGCGTTGATTTTCTGACTTACATAGGATTCAACGCTGTACTTAAGCGTATTGCTTATCTCGTTGTCGGACGCATCGCATACAACAGCATATATCGGCTCGCGCATCTTATCAACGAGCATGCCGTCAAAGCGGAAGACATATTTGCCGTCTTCTTCAAGCGTGATCTTCGTTATCTCAGTACTGTTTCCGCCAACCGTGACGATCACCTTTGCAGGCTCGACATCCGGAGTGCCTATCGGAATGAACCTGAAAACACAGCTCAATGAACTATTGAGTACAAGCTGTGCGCTCTTCCACTTGTACAAGGGATTATCTACTGTTTCATAGCTTGTCTTTGTGATATTCCGAAGTGTCGGGAATGACTTTGCGCTTCCATAAGCCTTTTGAACGTCGTTAAG
>JAZRXI010000016.1:0-25246 GCA_045600145.1 Clostridia bacterium
GTCGATCGCCGCCGCAAAGCCGAGTATGCCCGCGACGTTCACCGTGCCGGAGCGTCTGCCGCCCTGCTGACCGCCGCCGAAAAGATACGGTGAGAACGGTGTTCCCTTCCTTATATATAACGCACCCATTCCTTTCGGTCCGTGTACCTTGTGCGCGCTGACGGAATACATGTCAACACCGAGATGCTTCATATCCGTCGGAACATGCATATATGCCTGCACGCCGTCGGAATGGAACAGTGTTTTCGGATTTTTTGCCTTTACCGCCTTTACAAGTGCTTCAATGTCGTTTACGGCGCCCGTTTCGTTATTTACATGCATTATGCTGACAAGCGACGTGTTTTCCGTAACGAGTGAAGCAAGTGTTTCCGGGGCGACCCTGCCGTCAGTGCCGACGGGACACAGTATCATCCTGCATCCGCGTTTTTCAAGCATTTTGCGGCATTCAAGTATCGCATGATGCTCGACGTTCGATACTATGACATCGCTGTTGTCGCTTGCGCATGCAAGTGCGGTGTTGTCACTCTCCGTGCCGCCTGAGGTAAAAAGCAGTTCGCTTTCGTCGCAGAAAAAAGTTGCGGCTATCCTTTTGACGGCTGTGCGCATCTGCTTTTCAGTGTCAAGTGCCGCTGAGTACGGCGACGAAACATTATAATAGCTTTCCGTAAGCCCTTTGAAAACTGCTTCCGCAACGGCATCGAAAGCTCGTGTCGTTGCGGAATTGTCAAGATATATCATTTTTTCTCCCCGTCGGAGCTTGACGTATCGGTATGCTCCGAATCGCTGTGGTGATGATGGTGATGGTGGTGATGCTCCGAGCCGTCCTCGCTTGAGCTGTGATGATGGCGGTGATGTCCATCGCTTGACGGATGCGCGAATTCTTTTTTTATCATATCGCGGAACATATCGTTCGGTTCAAAGATAAGCACTGATACTTCACCGTTATCGTCATAAAAAAGAAAATATTTATCCTTTTGAGAATTGAGCGAGCAATCGGTTACTTTGTTCTTCATTTTTTTAAGCTCTGTGCGCGAATAACGTTCAAGCTTTTTGAAATTTTTCACTTTGATATTCAAAAGTGTTTTACGCGAGGAAAGATTCTTTATTTTCGCTACGGTAAACACATCATCTTCAACCGCGTAGTCATATTCTATTATTGCGTTGTCTTTTATTACGAAAAATATTGCCGCGATTACCGACGATATAAATATCGGAATAAGCATTATCAGGCTGTCGGTTGTAAACGCCGATCCACTTTCTACGTTTGCCGAGGCGAACATCGAAATAAGCAATAATACCGCCAAGGCGGAAAAAGCAATGGCAAGTGCAAGACGTATTCTGTACCTGAACACATCCTTTTCTTTTTGATCGAGATTGGTTCGGCGCACCGTTTGTTCTATTCTGTCCATCAAAATCACCTCTTAATAAACGATTGTATCACATTATCTCATATTTATCAAGTAAAGTTTTACTCTTTTTGCGCAAAAAATACAAAAATTGTAATTGACATGTTGCCGTATGTGTGTTATTATAATCAAGCCGCACATGTTCGTGTATGTTAAATCTTCTTTTGTTAAGAAGTACCGAAGCTTGGCGAGATTTGTAGAGGAGGTGCTACATCATGTTTGCAGTTATCAAAACAGGCGGTAAGCAGTACCGTGTGCAGGAAGGCGACGTAATCTATGTAGAGAAGCTCAACGCAGAGGTTGATTCCACCGTGAAATTCGACGTTTTGCTTTGTGGCGAGGATGAAGACGTTACCATCGGTACTCCCGTTGTTGAAGGCGCATTCGCAGAGGGCAAAGTGCTTGCTCAGGATAAGAGCAAGAAGGTAGTGGTGTTCAAGTACAAGAGCAAGAAGACCTACCGCAAGACCACCGGTCACCGTCAGCCTTTTACAAAAGTTGAAATCCAGAAAATTTCAAAGTAAGATGACACGGATAACGGTTTTTAAGAATCGGAACAATGATATTTTCGGCTTCTGCGCCAAAGGGCATGCAGATAAGCATGCCACGCGTGGCAACGATATTTACTGCGCGTACGTTTCGGCGCTTACGCAGACTGCATGCAACGCTCTTGAGGGTGTTGCACACGCAAAGGTAAAGGCAGTCACAAGCGACGGGTACCTTTCGGTAAAGATCGGTGACGGCGATGCCGAAAAAATCGAAAGCCAGACTATTTTCAAAACACTTGTTCTCGGACTGCAATGCTTTGACAAAGACAATCCGGGACATATCCAAATTTTTGAGGAGGTGCAGCAGTAATGCTCCGCATTAACGTTCAGCTATTCGCCCATAAAAAGGGAGTAGGCTCTACCAAGAACGGTCGTGACAGTGAATCCAAGCGTCTCGGCGTTAAGCGCGCCGACGGCCAGGTAGTAACGGCAGGCAATATTCTCGTTCGTCAGAGAGGAACTAAGATCCATCCCGGTCTTAACGTAGGTATCGGCAGTGACGATACGCTTTTCGCTATGACTGACGGTGTTGTTCGCTTTGAGCATAAGGGCAAGGATAAGAAGCAGGTAAGCATCTATCCCGTAGCATAATGGAAAAAATGACCGCACCGCAAAAAAGTGCGGTCATTACATTTAAGTATCATGTTTGAAATAACTAACGATTTTGATTTGAAAAATACATTCGATAACGGTCAGTGTTTTCGTTTTGCACCGTATAAGGCGGGATATTTGGGTGTTGCGCTCGGTGAGGTCATATATCTTGAGAAATGCGGCGGTGTCATTGTCGTTGACGGCGTCGACAAAAGCACATTTGATAAAAAATTCAACGATTATTTCGATTTGGAACGCGATTACGAAAAAATCGCGGATTCGTTTTATTATGAAGAAAATCTCAGAAATGCGATTTCTTACGGTCACGGCATGAAGATACTCAGGCAGGAGCCGTGGGAAACTCTCATTTCGTTTTTGATATCGCAAAATAATAATATTGAGCGGATAAAAGCAATAGTTGACAGGATATGCGTGTCTTACGGTAAAGAAATCATCTATGACGGTACCGTTTTCCACGCATTTCCGACGCCCGAGGAGCTTAAGGACGTTATAAGCGAGGATTACAAAAAATTCGGATGCGGCTACCGTGCGCCTTATCTTGAAAAAGCCGTGCGTGATATGCTGGATAACAAAATAGATTTCGATTTTCTTGCTTCATGTGGATATTTCCGCGCAAAAGAGGAGCTTATGAAGCTCTACGGCGTTGGTCCCAAGGTCGCGGATTGCATTTGTCTGTTCGGACTGAACTATCTTGACGCATTTCCCGTTGATACATGGATAAAGAAAGTAATGGAGACGCTGTTTTTAAAACGCACGGCGAGCAATCGAGAAATATGGGAATTTTCGCAGTCGGCATTTGGTGAATACGCCGGGATAGCACAGCAATATCTTTTCTATTACGCACGTGAGCACAGATTAAAAGGACTTGAACAATGAAGGTTTGTCAAAGATGCGGACATATTTACGATGATGAAAACGATGTCTGTCCGCAATGTAATAAAAAGAATAAGCATTGCAGGGAATGCGGCTTTGAAAATGCACCCGACGCAAATTTCTGCGTGATATGCGGGCACCGTTTCCCGCAAAAGCTGATTTGCGCCTGCGGCGCGAAAAATGATGAGGACGCGACATTCTGCTATGCCTGCGGACGCACTCTTACAAAGGAAATACCGCCGGTCAAGCATATTTCGTGGTGGAAAATAGCGGTTGCGTTCATCATAGTGTTTGTGATTCTCGCGGACATATGTTTTTTTATCTGATTTTATGATCATCTGATTTCTTGCAAGGAGTGAACATATATGACCTCAATAGTTCTTATCGGCGTCGGTGGCTACGGTGGACTTATCGCGCGTGAGGTACTTGAAAATGCCGCTTCACATGACGCGTTCGTTTCCGGCATAGTAGAGCCGTTCATCGAAAACAGTCCCGTTAAGGATATGCTCGGAAAAATTCCCGTATATACATCAGTTGAGGATTTTTATGCAAATTCATCTGCGGAGCTTGCGATAATATCAACACCAATACATCTGCATGCACAGCAGTGCATATACTGCATGTCACACGGCAGTGATGTTTTATGTGAAAAGCCGATCGCACCGACCGTGGAAGCGGCTATGGAAATGAAACAGGCAAGTGAGAAGTACGGGAAGCATCTCAATATCGGCTTTCAGCTTTCCTATGCGCCCGCGATACTCAAATTAAAAGAGGATATCCCGTCGTTCGGCAAGGCGCTGAGCTGTCACTCGCTGACGTGCTGGCCGCGTAATTTGGAATATTTTGCACGTTCATGGGCGGCAAGAAAGTCGATAAACGGTATTGAGGTTAATGATAGCATCGCTATGAACGCATGTGCGCACTATCTGCATGTCATGTTGTTTCTTTTAGGCAAAAACACCGTTTCTTCCGCGATGCCCGAAAAGCTCCGCGGTGCGCTGTACCGTGCAAACGATATCGAAATGTTCGACACCGTGGCACTTGAGCTTATGTATAATGGTATTCCCGTGCGTTTTTTGGCTTCACACGCGACAGAAAGCAATATGAATCCGCACACGCGTCTGCGTTTTGAAAAAGCCGAAGTCATCATTACCGAGGACGACGGAGACGAAAGCGTCGTTGCTGTACTTGCAAACGGCGAAAAAAAGATATACGGCGCGACATACAAGGACAAATTCAAAAAGATTTGGTACGCGCTCGATGTTGCACGTGGCGAAAAACAGCCCGTCTGCACAGTAGATACTGCGTTGCCGCATCTTAAGTGTGTGAGCGCGGCGGCGGAAAATATCACGATACGCAATTTTGAAAACACGATATCGCAAAACGATGTCATATGCGTGCCCGGACTCGACACGGCGCTTATCGCCGCGCACGACAACGATTCGATGCCGTGGGATATTCTCATGCCGTCTGATTGGTTGATACTGTAACTACCTGTTTTTCCGCGGATTGCGGCATCTTTGACGCATCGTGAACGTGCAAGTCTGTATCCCAAATACAAGAAAGGATATTATCATGAAAATATGTATAATCGGTTCATCGGGACACTGGTCGTACTCACTGCCTGAAATCACAAATCACACCGTTATCGGTGTAGCCGCGGGATTTGCGGATGAAAACATGGACGGTGTTGTCAAAACGCTGTCGGAAAACGGCATACAGGCAGAGCTGTTCCCGGACGCGCACGCACTGATAGCAAAACAGCCCGATATAGCGATAATCAACACGCGGTTTGACCTTAATTCGGAATACACACTTGAGTGTCTTGCACGCAACATATATGTTTTCAGCGAAAAGCCGCTTGCAACATCGCTTGAGGAGCTTGAAAAAATCAAAAAAATCAAAACCGATGCTTTCGTTTCGGCAATGTTCGGCATAAGCTGTGAGCCATGGTGTTTGTGCATGCGTGAGCTTGCGGAAAAGCTCGGTGATATACGCATGGTCAATGCACGCAAATCGTACAAGCTCGGCACGCGCCCTGATTTTTATAAGAGCAAAAAGACCTTCGGCGGGCTTATTCCGTGGGTTGGAATCCACGCCCTGCATTGGATCTATTTTACGACCGGGCTGAAATTTGCAAATGTTGTATCCGCAACAAATAATTCAGTGAATTTCGGTAATGGTGATCTCGAAACCACTGCCGCCGCGATATTCAATATGGACAATGGCTGTATTGCGACCGTTACCGCCGATTATTTCCGCCCGCAATCCGCACCTACTCACGACGATGACCGTTTGCGTATCGTCGGCAGTAAGGGCGTCGCCGAATACATGTGCGGTCGCGTCACGCTTATCGACGAAAGCGGTATGCGCGAAGTACCGCTCCCTGTTGGTGTCGACGTTTTTAAGATGTTTGTTGACCGTATTTCTGACAGAGTTTCCGGTATCAGCATGGAAGAAAGTATTTATATAACCAAAATCGCCTTGCTCACAGATACTGCGTTTGCTGATTTCACGGGGACGTTGCCCCTATGAACCTTTTGCGGGGCCTTGCCCCATACTCCGCTTTTGAAAAGCCGGGGTAAAACTTTTTGCGCAGGGTAAAAATAATACAGTGCCTTATGCTAAGCTATAGCGCAGGCACTGTGTTTTTTTGTGCACTCTTACTGTTTTTACTACTTGCTTTATGTCGAGCGGCGCGAAGCGCAATAAAAATCTTTTGTAAAGCTGTTCGCGAGAATCGTTTGCAGGAGTCCGGGGACGGAGCTATAAAAGAGGAATGTGTGGACAGAATCCCCACTAACGGAGTTCCGTGAAATCATTCTGTTTCCTGCGAATCGCTGTCAGGAGCCTTTGGCTCGACACGCACGCACACTTCTTCAGTGTGCAATTCGTCAGCCTTAGTAACCGTGATAGTGAGATTTTTATAGGTGAACGAAAAGCCCTGCTTGGGAATATTCCCACTGTGCTCCGTTACCCAACCGTTGACCGTTGTTGATTCAATTTCACTGCTTTCACCGAGCGAGAAGAAATCGAAAAATTCGTCTATCGGCGTAGTGCTGAGTATTTTGTATGTGTTTTCCTCAATTTGCACGAAGTTCTCTATTTCCTCATCTTGTTCATCCCATATCTCGCCGACGATTTCCTCCAGAATGTCCTCCATCGTGACAAGTCCCGCGGTGCCGCCGTACTCATCTACCACTATGACCATGTGGCTGTGGTCTGTTTGCATATCCTTGAACAGAGCATCAAGATGCACCGTTTCGGGAACAAATGTGGGTTGATACATTGCATGAGCAAGCTTAAAGTCTTCATCGCCGTGCCTAAGAAGATAATCTCGGGCGTGAAGTATGCCGGTTATGTTATCTACCGTATCTGTATAAACAGGTATGCGCGAATAGCCACTCTCTTCAATAAGCTTTACTATATCAGCATCCGTTGCGTCGCACGAAATCAACTCTATAGAATTTCGCGGTGTCATGACATCAGCCGCCGTAAGGTGGTCAAGCTCAAACACATTCTTGATGTATTCGATGTTCTCCTTGTTCAGCGTTCCGTCCTCCGCGCCCGCATCCAGCATCATAACAATGTCTTCTTCGGAAACGGCTTCTTCGTTTTCCTTCGGGTCAATGCCGAAGAGACGCACAAGCAAATCGCTCAAGGCATTCAAAAGCCATGTTGCGGGCGTGAACAGCCACGCAAAGAAGCGCACAAGCCCGCAGTAAAAGTCCGCAAGCTTCTCATCGTGCCGAAGTGAAACGCGTTTGGGAACATATTCGCCCAAGAGCAGGCTGAAAAACACAAGTATAACAGCTGTCACGGCAACGCCGACGGAACTGCCCGAAAGCCTTATATTCAACAAATTGCCTATCGCTTCGGCGAGCGGAGCTGCAAACGCATATGAAGCGAACGCCGCGCCCAAAAAGCTTGAAAATACAGACAAATTACGGATAGCCGGAAGATATTTTTCCGGCTCATCCGTTATTTTCAGCAATCGCTGAGCTTTTTTGTCGCCGTCATCGGCGCGTGATCTGAGCTTTGCGGTATTAACGCTTTCGGTCGCTGTGTACGCCGACGTGAATACCGCGCTTATTACTATAAATATGAGCTGCAGGATAAGATGTTTACCGATATTAAGCATAGCTGCCTCCCCGACGGAAAGGCAGTTTTGCCGTCATTATATCTATACAGTTAAGCAAAAACACAGTTCTGCAACTTCGGGGTAGCGGATCCGTGAAAACCAACTCCTTAAAATCTTAAAAAAACTTATTTACTCTGCCGGTTCGGCTTCTTCGGCTTCCTCAAGCAACGATGTGCAGTGCGGGCAGCGTGTAGCCTCTATCGGGATCTCACTGCAACAGAAGGGGCACTTCTTTGTTGTGGGAACCGTGGGAGCTTCTTCCTTCTTGCGAAGTGAAGTAAGACGGTTAACGCCCTTAACGATAAGGAATACCACGAACGCCATGATAAGGAAGTTTATCACCGCCGTGATGAACGCGCCGTACTTAAGCACTACCTCGGTATCGCCGAAATTGAAGTCGGCAGTAAGATTATCGAAGTTCATCTTGCACGCAAAGCCGAGAATGGGCGAGATGATGTTATCAATAAGTGAGGTAACGATCGCCTGGAACGCGCCACCTATGATAACGCCGACTGCAAGGTCAAGCACATTGCCGCGCTTGATGAATTCACCGAATTCTGCAAAAAATTTTTTCATTTTTTTATCCTCCGAATAAATTATTCTCTATAAGTGTACTACGGTTTTTATCAAAAATCAAGCATTTTATGATATTTTTTTATTTTCTCAAAAACGCATTGACTTCATCTACGCGCGCATGTCCCGCCCCATCGCCTTCGTAGCATACAACGGACAGCTTTTTGACCGCAAATTCATCAATATCGTATGAGAACTGTGTTTTGCCGTCGTTATCGCGGATGCTCGCAATAGTTTTCTTCTCGGTATCGTTTTCGATGATGATGTCGAACGAACGCAAATAATAGCCGATGTCGGTGGTATAAAGGTCGATATGGTTTATCGTTTTCGGCTGATCCGACGTAATGGTAAGTATTGCGGGATCTTTCAGTGAGCAGACCTTTTCACTGCACCAGCCCGAAAAACGCTTGCAATCGCCGTTTATCGCGCTCTGCGGCAGACAGCGTTCATCGTAATGCTCATGATAATCATCGCAGGTAGCATTCGCATCCGCGAACACGCTCTCTTCGCCGAAGCCGCTCAGTGTCAGCTTGAACGGCTCGGATTCTACGCCGTCAAGCACCATTTTCAGATAGCATTCGCCGTCGCAAACGGGATTAAGCGTATAGTTGCGTGACTGAAGCAGTATTTTTGATTTTTTGCCGTCAGCGTCTAAAATCAACAGCTCCGGTGCGTGACACCACGTGGTTTCGGGGATCATTTCGGGTAATGCGGTCACATAGCCGCCCTGCCACGGTGCTTTAAGCTCCGTTATCGCCTGCCCCTTATAATTCACTCTCATTTCTATTTTTTCGGGCTTTTCCGGCGGAACGCTTTTATTCTGGCGAACGCAAAGGAATTTACGTTCCGCAGTTTCCGCGCCGCAGACAGCCTTAACCGTAACGATACCGTTCTTTCCCGCCGCAGTCAGCACACCGTCTGCAGAAACCGTGGCTATCTCAGCATCGTTTACCGACCAAACGACATTTTCGCGCGTAGTATCAAGCAAAAGACTTTCGCCCTTAAAACGCATAAGCGTTCTGTTTTCTTTTTCGAAAATATGGAACGGCAGTGCGAAATCTTCATGTGTAATTATCTGGACCAATGCAGTATGAGTGTTTTTCTTCGGCAACGTAAGCTCGTTGTTTTCGGGCGTAACGTTACCCTTAAGCGCAAGCTCGCCTGTATTTACGTCGAACGTATAGTACTTATACTGAACATTTTCGAGCTTTTTAAGCGTTATATCGGCGTCCGTCGCATCGAAGTTGAACACCATGAACGTATCGCCGAGCGTCGCAAGACAGGCGCTATCGGGGACATTCCAATATTCCGAATCCTCAAAATGCGGGATAAGCTCCTGCCATGCGAACATTTTGCAAAACTGAACAAAATACCAAAGCTTTGTTGCGCCGGGCTGAAGCGTGCCGTCAAGCCAGCGCATATAGCCGTCGTAATTCATCCAACGCGTATTGGAAATGTTATTGTTCCATACTCCGTGCGCACCGTAGCCGTAGCCGAATGCACCGTTGAAGAACGAACGGTATGCGGCATTGAGCGCTCCGTCCGCGCTGTTCCACAGATGCTCATAGCCTGTTTCATAGTTGATTATCGGCTTTGTGGGCGAATAATTCCAGAATTCCTCAAAGGAATCCCTTCTCACGCCCTGCGGCTGCATTCCGAACCACGAATGATAATACAGCTTGCCCCATTTGGTGGTATTTGGATGACATCTGCCCTCATTGCACATATGCCCGGTGAGCGGATGCTTATAGCAATCGTTCAAATAAAGCGTTTCGCCGACGATTATCCATTTATCCGCATTTGCATGGCAATAGAAATCGGGATCGACCTCCTGCGCTACCGTCCACAGCACCGGGTATGCGCCATAGCGTGCCGCCCACATTTTCGAAAGGCGCACAAGATACTCGGCATTCAGCTTCGGATTTTGTATAGAGCCGGCAAAGCATATCTGCGCGTTTGCATGAACAAGACCTTTTTCGGCAACATATGCAAATTTTTTGTCAAGGTTTTCTCTGAACACCTCGGCATCGTCCTCACCGAAGCCGTCATCGTAATTGAGATCAGGCGGCGATATCGGCTCTGACTGATAAACGGTGAATCCCTGCGTAAGACGCATATCCACCATAAATTTGAACTGCGAATCTATTCCGTCGGCATTCGATGTATCTAACTGCTCCGACGGCATAAGCCAATGCGTATCGCCCAAATAGAAGAACGGCGTACCGTCGGCATATGTAAAATATCTTTTGTTTTCGGATATTTTGATAAAGCCGCGCTTGTAAATCTCAAGCTCGCCGTCGTACGGCACGCACTCTATCTCGCCGCAAATATTGTGAAGCCCCTTGTCGGCGCGGTTAGAGCAATACGTTTTATATGTCCATTTTCCCGTTTGCGTCGGCGCGAAGCGCACCGCAAACTCGTCTTTGCCGTTCCAGAAGCCCGGGCGGATAAGCGTTTCGCCCGATTCATGCGTGAACGCTACCGTAATGTCTACCTCATTGAACGGATCGCCATAGTTGTCCTGCGCGCGGAAATCTATCTGTCCGCACATCCATCTTTTGATCTGCATAATATATTCCTTTCTTTTTGCGGGAAAAACCCGTTTGAATACCCGTTATTAAAAAAACTTTTTTGAACGCCATCAAAGCCGCGGTCATCAGATCGCGTTTCGCCCTTTATCGTAGAAAGATGTAATACGGTGCATCGGTGATCTGATCCGGCCGCAACGGCTCGATCACGTCCGCGCGATGGTGGAAATACTCCTTGGGATCGCGGCAGCCCTGTATCCGTGCGCCTTTTTTTAGTAAAAGCACGGTATGGCTTCGCAGGCGCAGATCGCCTGTGACATAAACGCCTGCGGGAACGGTGACCGTTCCGCCGCCTGCAAGGAAGCAGGCATCAAGCGCTTTTTGTATCGCTTCGGTCTGCAAAGTCCCGTCATCCGGGACAGCACCGAAATCAATGATATTGTATTCCATTATTTCCTCCGAGGTATTACTTTCAGCGCGGTCTTTTCATTGTATTTCGTTTACGGACTACAGCCTTCAAAGCAACTCCCGTATAACATTCGGGAAATCAAGGTAACTGTCGATGGTAATATACCGATAATCGGACTTATATACCGACTCATCGTTACCGCCCATTCCGTAATCATCGCCGATATAGCATATTTCGCCGTGCGAATACCCGTTCTCGGCACAAAAGAGGTCAAGCGCGTACCGTTTGTCATACGGCTTCGGTGCCATATCAAAGCTCGACGATCCGCCGACGAACACGACATAATCCGAAAAGGTGTTCACCACATCTTTATATATTTTTCTGCGCTTTTTACGGTCGGGATCGAATGCGAGCTTATCCTCCTGTTTTGCCTTTGTGCCCAATATCGGAAAGGTTATACAGCCCGACGGATGATATTCGACATTGTCGCCGACAAAATCGGTAAAGCCATATCTTTTGCGAAGCATTGTAACGCGTTCCTCGACGCTTTCCCTGTCGCAGGCGAAGCTGATATCACGAGTGATATCCATTTCGCCCGTTGCGCTATCGTATTTGCCCGCCTGCAAGCCGTAATTTCCGATAATATCTATCGGATATCCTCCCAACTGACGGAATATCCTCATCACCTGTCCGGCTCCTACCATCAGAAGTCTGTACTTTTTTGAAAGCATGTCAAGCGCCGCCCGGTTTTCGGGTGAAAGCGGTTGCTTGTGCTGTGTAAGAGTACCGTCAAGATCAAACGCAACTACCTTTATCATTATTTACCTAACTCCTTGTTTCTCTTATATGCCTCAATGACCGCGTTCGCCGCAGAAGCGCGGAAGCCGCCGTCTTCAAGCGCCTTAACGCCTGCTATCGTGCTTCCCGCGGGAGAGCATACGGCATCCTTGAGTGCCTCGGGATGCTTATTCGTTTCAAGCACGGTCGCAGCAGAGCCGAGCATCGTCTGCGCCGCATATTTTATCGCCTTGTCACGCGGCAAGCCGCACGCAACGCCGCCGTCGGCAAGCGCTTCTATCATCATATACATATACGCAGGTCCGCATCCCGAAACGGAGCAACCCGCATCTATCAGCTTTTCGTCGATTTTATCCAAAACGCCTGCAAAGCGCATATCAAACAGAAAATCGTCAAGCGTTTTTTCGTCAACAAGCTCGTTCGCGCAGTAGAGTATCAGCCCCTTGCCGACCGCCACAGGCGTATTCGGCATGATGCGTATTATCGGCAGCTTGCCCACCGTCGCTTCGACCGTTTTGATCTCTATTCCTGCCGCCATCGTAATGAGCAACGGCTTTTTTGCTTTAAGTATCGGCTCTATCTCATCAAGCACGCTTTTTTGCACCTGCGGCTTAACGCCCAAAAATATGCGTTCGCACTCCGCCGCCTGCATATTGCCGCCGTGTGAAGTTCCAAGCTCGCGTGCTGTGGTTTCCGCTTTTTCGGCCGAAAAATCCGAAAGCAGTATATCTTTTGTCGCCTTTGAAAGTGCGAGTGCAAGCGCACCGCCCATATTTCCGCAACCGATAAATGAATATTTCATAATTTCTCCTTTGGCTTCAGCGTATGTGGCCGTCACCGTGTATGATATATTTATAAGTGTTCAGCTCGCGCAAGCCCATAGGACCGCGGGCGTGAAGCTTTTGCGTGGAAATGCCCATTTCACAGCCCAAGCCGAACTCGCCGCCGTCCGTGAACCGTGTAGAAGCGTTGACATATACCGCCGCGCTGTCGATCATGCGCGTGAATTTTTCGCACGCCGCTTCGTCGGTACTGATTATCGCCTCGCTGTGTCCCGTCGAATGAGCGTTGATGTGTGCTATCGCTTCATCGACGTTTTCGATGCACTTTACCGCAAGGATATAATCAAGGAACTCCGTATCAAAGTCATTTTCTCCGGCAGGAACGCCGTTTATTATTTTTTGAGCATATTCATCAAGCCGAAGCTCAACGGGATGCTCGCGCTTTACAACAAGTGCATCGTATAAAAGCGGCAGGAATTTCCGAGCCACTGCCTTATCTACAAGCAGGACTTCTTCGGCATTGCATACGCTCGGACGGCTCGTCTTGGCATTTTCTATTATTTTTACCGCCTTATTAAGGTCGGCTGATCTTTCCACATATATATGGCATATTCCCGTACCCGTTGCAATACACGGCACGGTCGCATTCTGAACGCATGCATTGATAAGTCCGGCACCGCCGCGCGGTATAAGCAGGTCGATATATCCGTTCGCCGTCATAAGCTCGTTTGCGCTCGCGCGCGATATATCCTGAACAAGATTTACCGCATCCTCGGTTATCCCCGCCTTGCGCAAGCCGACTTTAAGTGCATCAACTATAGCGTTTGCCGAATTGAATGCTTCCTTGCCTCCGCGAAGCACGCACACGTTGCCGCTTTTTAAGGCAAGCGCCGCGGCATCGCTCGTGACATTGGGACGGCTCTCGTAAATTATTGCGACCACACCCATCGGCACCGATACCTTTGATATTTTCAATCCGTCCGCGCGCGTATGCTCCTCAAGCACTCTGCCGACGGGATCGGGCAGAGCGATAAGCTCTCTTATTCCGCCCGCCATCGCGCTTATGCGCTTTTCATCAAGCGTCAGACGGTCTATCATCACATCGGAAATATTTCCGCGTGCCTTTAAGACATCCGTTTCGTTTGCGTGCAATATTTCGGTTTTCATGTCCTCAAGCGCGTCAGCCATGCTCGCAAGCGCAGTATTTTTTTCTTTTTCGCTCAAGGCGGCTATCTGACTTTTTGCCGCCTTTGCACGTTTAAGCATTTCTGTCATATTTTCTCCGTAAATCTCGTTCCGACGGGCTTGCCGTCAACGATATCATAAAGCTTTTCGGGATCGTTGCCGTTGGCTATCACCATATCGCAGTGATTTTCAAGGCAGATCTTCGCCGCGTTCAGCTTTGTAACCATACCGCCCGTACCGAGCGATGTTCCCTTACCGCCTGCAAGCGCGTAAATGCTTTCGTCCACACATCCGACCTTTTCGATAAGCCTAGCGTCCGCATTTTTGTGCGGATCGGCAGTATAGAGACCGTTTATATCCGAAAGCAAGATAAGCAGCTCCGCGCTGACCGTTTTTGCAACTATCGCCGCAAGCGTATCGTTGTCGCCGATGACTATTTCGTCCGTCGCAACGGTATCGTTTTCGTTTATGACGGGCAGTGCGCCGAGTGCAAGCAAGCGATCGAGCGTATTTTTGAAATTCTCGTTTCTTGAATCGTTTTCGACATCGTCGCCCGTTATAAGGAGCTGTGCGACGGTGTGATTGTATTCTCCGAAGATCTTATCGTAAACATACATCAGCTCGCACTGTCCGACAGCGGCGCACGCCTGCTTTGACGGGATATCCTCGGGACGCTTGCTGAGCCCGAGCTTGCCCATTCCCATGCCTATCGCGCCGGAAGAAACTATGATAAGCTCATGTCCGGCGTTTTTTATATCGCTTAATATCTTGCATATCTCCTCGACGCGGCGGATGTTCAAATGCCCCGTCGGATGAGCAAGAGTACTTGTTCCTATTTTTACAACTATTCGCATAAGCTCTCCTTAATAAACGGTGGGATCGTTGAGTATGCCCGCAGGATGCAGTCTGTAATTATCGGTCCACATCGGCGAATCGTAAGTACGCCATGAATTTGGTCCGAGATAGCTGAACGCATTTACATTGTTATGAACAGGTCCGAAGCCGTTGTTGCGTGTTCCGAACACTGTTATATCTATCATATGTTCGCCCTTTGAAAGCTTGCCGAGCGAAATGCAGTACGGCGATATCATGACAGGTCCGATATCCTTTCCGTCAACGCTGACGCGGGCGAGCGCGCCGCCGAAATCGGATATCTGAAGTGTTCTTTCGTTGCCCTTCACTTCGGTATACGGGATATGATATGTTATGTTGCCCGTATAGAACGGGAGCGTCTGATATACCGTATCGCCGTAAGCAAGCGTTTCCGCACGCTTTACACACGTTACATGCTTGCCCGTCAGCTTTACGCCGAAATCACCCAAAACATAGCACCATTCCGTGCGCGAACGGAGCGTGAACGGCGTTTCTATCTCTATCGTGACCTTGCCGGCAGAAAGCTTCGGAAGTTTTACCTTCTTTATGCACTCATCGACATACCAACCGCACACGGTGTTGCCGATGCTCTTGCCGTTCACGGTTATCTTTGCATCTTCGGCAAGCTCAAGTGCAAGATATGTATTGTCAAGCTCGATATCGGTATTGAATTCGAATTTGCGTTTTACCGTATGTCCCTTGTCTTTTTTCAGCTCTTCGGGGATCGGCACCCACGGCTGAATGACCGTCTGGCTTTGGAACGCAGTATAAAATCTCTGTCTGCCTATATCGCCTATGCGGATGGAATCCTCTATATCTCCGTATTCCTCGCCGTCAAAGGCATAAACACAGCGGTCAAGCAGTACCGCATTCGGCTCATCCAGCGAATACGAAACCTCGTCCTTGAGCTTTATCGCCTTATCAAAGGATATCGGAAGTGCCTCCTTTGCCGACGGTCGTACCATAACAAGCTCATCAACGCCTTTGGGCATCGCACGCTTGGGCGCATTGCCCGCTACTGCCTTGTCTCCGCTCGTCGGAGTAAGCTTCAAGAGTAAGCTGTCCTCGGTAAACACCGTGCGTGTGAACACGGTCTTGCCGTTTTCTATCTTATATGACGGTGTATATATTTCTCCTGTAAGTGTGTTGTATTCCGTGATATCGTATTCGCCGTTAAGCGTAACACGCACCTTTTCGGAAGAATACGCGGGAACATAATTGGGGCGTCCCGCCATATCGTCGCCGTGGCAGAAGAACAGCCACTTACCGTCGCCGTCATTGCGGAGCTGATGCACAAAATTATCGCACCGTGTGCCGCGATTGATATCTCTGAACTCAACGAATCTGTATTCCTCAAGCTTATCAACGAGCGTTGCAAAGTCAATGTCGATATTCGTCCATTTTTCACTTGCCTTTGCGACCTCGTCGGATAAATATGCGTCTACTCTTTCGGGAGCTTTGCCTACCATTATCACTCTGCCGCCCTGCTCGGCAAACGCCTTGAGCCTCTCAAGCGTAGTTGAGCGCATCGTTTCCGTTACGGGAACTACAACACAGTCATATTCCATTTTGCCGACCTTTAAGGGGTTAGAACCCTTTTCGCAGAGCGACGGCAAAAGCGATTCGGATATAAAGTCAAAATCTATGCCGCCGTAGCAGAGTGCGCTCGTAAGCGCACGGAAGCGTTCGTCAAGATAATCCCTGTGTAATGCGGTCTTATCATGAGGTCCTGTATAGAGCCAGAAGCTCTCTATCGGATGTATTACCGCAACGCGCACATCGGGTGTGCCGCGTGTAAGCGCGGAATATACACGCGCAAAATGATCCTCGATATTCTTATATTGCTTGTACCACGGTGACTGGTATCCTATCGACGCAGGATAATCGTGCTTTGCGTCGCCGTTCATTGAAGCCCATGTAAGGTGATGTACACGCACGGTCACACCGAGTGCCGCCTGCCAGTCGCCCTGACGTTTATGTCCGCTGAACGGGAAATGCCAGCCCGTAACGCCGTAAAGCTCCGAAAGCATCGCTTCGCGTCCGTATTGGTGAACGGCGGACTGCACCTGCTTGGCAGTGGTCAGCTCAACGGCATCGCACAGAAGGTCCATTCCGGGTATCTGAAAATTCCTGTAACAGCGCATCGCTTCGCCGAGTGAATTTGTCTGTGAAGCAAGTGTAGGCTCCTGCATCATATGCCCCGTGAACGCTATACCGTGTTCCTCGCACCATGTGCCGAGCGTATCGACAAATGCCGAAACAAAGCGCTCGCACATATGATCGGTATATGTATATCTCGTTCTTGCACAGGCGTTATCGCGTTTTTCCCACACAAGCTCGGGGAGCTTTTCAATGATGCTTTCACCGTATGCCTGTTTGTAGGTTTCATCAAAATCGTCGGTAAACGGAAGCGTAACATACGATGTCTGCGTGCTTGATGTGAGATAGCCGCGGCGCGGTACCTGCGGCTCGTCGGTGAATATCGCGGGAATGCTCTTGCCGAAATCCTCGCCAACTGCCTTATAATATGCATCATACGTCGTATGCATGAAGGCTTCGACAGCTTCCTTGCTCATAGTATCAAGGTATGCCTGCCCGTTATACCAGCCGTTATCGGATGATACACAGATATACGCATGCCACGGTGTGCCCTCGCAGGCATCATCATAGCCGACGCGCTTATATGATTTGAGATATCCTTCCTCATCAAGAACGATATCGAATTTTGCAAGATAATAGCCTTGAGTTTTTACGCCGCTGTCGCACATGGCAACATATTCGTCAAAGGTATCCGCAAATACCTTTTCCGCCTGCGCATTATTGCGCGTATGCGGATCGACGGTGTCCAGCACGACATATCTCTGGCGGTATCTGTAATTCTTTGTAACGAAGCCGCCTGCCGCGCCCGACGGCCAGCGATCCTCGTCGTATAGCCAGCAAAGCATGTTTTCCTTTTTTGCTTTCTTGTTGCAGAGCTTGACAAAGTGCATGAATTCATCGCTCAGATACTCGGTCTCCATGCCTGTACGCACATGCATATGGAATCCGCCGATGCCCATTTCCTTAAAAACATCTATCTCCCTTGTCAACAGCTCGTCGGTGAGCTTCGTGTTCCACGCCCAGAACGGCGCGCCGCGAAATTCCGCAGTGGGATTTTTGAACAGTTCCTCAGTCAGCTCTTTTTCGTTTTTCTTTGTATACAGCATTGTAACACGCCCCCTTCTATATATCCTGTATAATTACGGATATTGTACCATACCGGAAACCCAAACGCAATGCTTTTTTAATGTTTTGAGGAGATTTATGTTGGACCGCCAAAATATAAGAGCTCTTTTCGGAAAAAATCAGCCCCTTGACCGATAAAAAGCGGGCAGGCGGGTTGATTCGACACCTTTTACGAATATTACAAAAATATTACATTGACATTTCTCGCACTATCGTTTATAATAAGCTTGTCAGCCGAAGGAGTGTGATTTTATGAAGAATTTTTTTAAGAAAATCTGGGGAGATTATATTACGTCTGCCATTGTGACGGTTATTTTTGGAATACTAATTACGGTCTTCCATTCGGTGGCAATCGACATAGTATGTATTTTGTTCGGACTTGCGGCGGCACTGATAGGTCTTGTGGGCATAATCAAATATGTTCGCGCACCGCAGGCGGCGAATCGTTTTGATTTGCTTTCGGGGCTAGTTGTGTGTGCTGTCGGTATTTACATTATTTGCAAGCCCTCGATGCTTGAAAATCTTGTTGCGGTGGCTTTCGGCATAATAATTCTTTATCACGGCATACTTGATTTCCAAAATACGCATTTTCTCAGAAAGGCAAATTATAAGTATTGGGTAGCCGCTCTTGTAATAGCGATACTTACGGCAGTGGCGGGAATTGTACTCATAATTCTCCAAAATCAGGCTATTAAATCGTTGGCGCTTATCGTGGGCATAATGCTTCTCGTTGAGGGACTGACCGATATTTGGATAGCTGTAAAGGTAAAAAAGATCAATGGTTAAAAAGATACTGACATGTCTGTTATGTGTTTCACTGCTTTGCTGTGCGGGTTGCAGACGTAATGATGCTACGGGGATCAGTGAGCCCATAAGTAAAATGGCGCTCATAACGAGCGACATCGAGCTTGAGCTTGACTACAACAATGTTGCGCTGTGGGAAGGAATCACTTCATGCGGCGATGCGAGCGGTATTGAATACGTCTACTATAAGCCCGAGGAAATAACCGATGAGGCGATAAGTGTGCAGTTTGAAGCCGCGGTGAACGACGGAGCGAAGGTGATCATTTGTATGGGCGATGCGTTCGCAAATACCGTTGCCGAAATGCAGGTGAAATATCCCAATGTAAAGATAGTTTTGCTTGATGTTTCGGCTTCGGGCGTCGGAAAGCTCGAAAAGAATACTCACTGCATAATGTTCCGTCAGGAACAGGGAGCGTACATGGCGGGATACGCTTCGGTACGTGACGGCTTCACCAAGCTCGGATTTATGGGCGCTCATGATACCGAAATGTATCAGAGCTATTGCGCAGGCTTCCTGCAAGGGGCGAACGATGCGGCAATAGAGACCGAAACGCCAATAGAAGTGAAGATCGCCTATGCATCTGACTTTGAAGGCGAAGATCAGGCGATAGAATTGTGCGGAAAATGGTATTCGGATGGCACTGAAATCGTTATGGCTTCGGGCGACGATATCTTTGTACAGCAGTGCGCCGAATGTGCGGTAAATAATTTTGGTTATACGATAGGCACAAATACAGACCAATCGTATATCGGCTCGACTTACGATTACAACCCGTTCATGACAAGCGCGATGAAGGGCTTGCGTGAGGCGATAGAGGCAACGCTTGAAATGATGCTCGCGGGCTCGTGGGATGCTCAGCTCGGCGGACAGACAGTGTATTTCGGATTACAGAACGGTAACTATATCTATCTTCCCGATGAGGAAAGCTTGTGGCTGTTCAGTGGTTTCAGTATCGCGGAGTATTCGGAGCTGAAAGAAAAGATATCATCGGGCGAAGTGGTCGTAGGTAAGTCGCTGCCTAAGGTCAATACTGAGTATGTTACGCTTCTGATCAACGGCGAAGAAGATTAAATATTTACGGGACAGCGAAAGGCTGTCCCATTTTGTTTTTTGGGGAAAAACAAATTATTCACGAAACCTGATGTTATGTCTTCGGCGGATGATTTTAATGGACTTAATTATATGAATCGGCATGTGTGCACGTTTTTTATTTCAGCGATGCGCACGAAGCGTTCAGACCAAAGCTTTTGAGCGTTTCGACAGCACAAAACAGCTCATCTTTTGTCGGAGAGTGCACGGTGGGCATGGTATTGTTCATGTCGAGTGCATCGTACTTTGAGCCGGAAAAGTTATGGTACGGAAGCACGCGGACGCGTGTGATGTTTTTGAAATCCGAAAGTTTTTCGGCAATTTTACCTATTTCATTTGAGTTATAATCAGGCACGAATGGAATCCGTATTTCGCATTTCGAGCTTTGTGTTATATAGCGGAGATTTTCCCAAATGATTTTGTTTGACTGACTTGTGCATTTGATATGCGTCTGTTCGTCGAAGGCTTTGATGTCATAGAGAAAAACATCGGCAAGTCCGAGCATTTTATTTATTGCGTCGCGCGGGACAAAACCGCAAGTATCGACGGCGATATTTATGTTGTCTTTTTTTAACAGCAATGCCGTTTCACGGCAGAAATCAGCCTGTAAAAGGCATTCGCCGCCGGAAAATGTCACACCGCCGCCCGAGGAATCGTAAAATGGCTTATCCTCAAGAAGCTCGGGCAGAAGCTCATCGGGAGTGATCGATTTACCGAAAAACTCAAGTGCTTCGCCTAAACATGCGTCTTCGCACTCGCCGCACGCGATGCACTTTGAACGGTCGAAAAAATGTCCTTGTGCGTTCATCGCATGCGCTCCGTGACGGCAGGCGGCAACACATTCGCCGCATGAAATGCACTTGTGCTTATAATATGCAAGCCGAGGAAAATGTGCCTTGCTCTCCGGATTGTGACACCATATGCACGAGAGCGGGCAACCCTTAAAAAACACCGTGGTACGGATGCCGTCGCCGTCGTGTACGGCAAAATGCTTGACGGCAAAAATAGTTCCTGTCATGTTTTCCTTTCTTTTGTGGCTTTAATTATGCGTGGGCTCCGCCTCCCTGCGCACCTGTAAGAGGCTCTGCTCATTGACCCTGTTTCCGCGGGGCTTCGCCCCAAATCCGGCGCGCTTTTTCAAAAGCGCGGCAAAACTTTTATTGCACTTCACGCCGCTTTGCCTGTGGGAAGGGCTTTGGTTCTCCCGTTGCGTATGTATGCGGTGTGAAGATTTATAGGTGAAGCTCAAAATGTGCGGCATCCTTTATCAGCCACAGCACGGAGTAACGGTCTTTGAGGTCTTTGGCGTAAAAAATCGCATCGGTTATTTTGTCCTTACCGTAGAAGTCAAAAAAGTCATTTATTGAAAGACCGATTGCCTTAATATACTTTGCGGTTTCTTCAGCGGACGGAGCGCAGGCGAGAATATCGCATATTCCGCTCCATTTGTTGCACAAAGCGTCGTAATTATCGTCCGTATACCAGCCGAGTTTATCCTGAAGCGCGATGACGCCATCCGCACATGAACCGTATATGCGCTTGATGTTTTTCTCCCATTCCGAGCGGTCGAAAGCGGTATTTGCCGGCGAAGCCGTAACGAGTGATTCGCGTATCAGCGCGGTGACGTATGACGAGTAGATAACGTCGATGCCGTGCGCATAGTACGGCATTTTGTTAACTATGCCAGTGACCTCAAAAAAATGAGCGAAATGATGTTCGCTTCCCGACGCGGGACGGCTCGTGCCGACATAACTCATGGCTATACCCACGATAACAAGTGCCTCCATCAGCTTTTTGACGGCTTCGCCGTTACGCTGAAGAATTTTTCCGGCAAGCGGGGCAAGTGAATTGACCGTGTTCATCGTGAGTGAATAAACCGTATCGCAAAAGTATTCGCCATTGACATACTCGCTGAGTTTCCAATCGTTAAGGCACGAATATTTGCCGATAATGTCGCCGTAGCCGGCTTGAAGCATTTCAAGCGGTGCGTTTTTTATTACCGCAATATCCGCAAAAATCCCTTTGGGTGGCGCGGCGGCAGGAGTGACTTTCATATTATTCAAAAGCATTGCCGCACCGGCAGAAGCGTAACCATCCATTGAAGGCGCCGTGGCAACTATATAGTACGGAAGCGAACGGGCGAAGCTTACATATTTGCAAAGGTCGTTTATCACGCCGGAGCCGACACCGATAATAAGTTCGGTATTCTCCGGCATCGCGTCGTTTATTTCATCTACGCGGCTTTCGTTCGGAATAACCACACTTCTGCTGTTCTTAAGTACGAGTACCTTGCAAAGCTTGTTCGCAAGTACATTTTCGACGTTTTTGCCGCAAATCTCATATGTATTTTCGTCGGCAATAAGAAAAATATTTGAGTATTTTGCACAGCATTCTGGCAATATTGAAATCGCGTCATCGCCTATTTCAACATACTCGATCGGGCACAAATGCTTTTTTCCGCATTCGCAATTTTTGATTCCTTTTACAAGTTCTTTAATATCCATTTTTATCGCTCCCAATATTTTCTGTCAAGATTTCTGAAGCTTATCGCAAGCGTTATGTGTCTTGAAGAGATACGCTCTGCGTTTTCAAGATCGGCAACCGTTCGCGCGACCTTAAGTATACGGTTATAACCGCGGGCGCTCATGTTGAGCTTTTCGAACGCATACTCAATGAGTTTTTGCGATTCATTGTCAAGTGCGCAGAATGTGCGTATCATTTCGGGATCCATCTGCGCGTTACAGCAGATGCCCATTCCGGCAAAGCGTTTTTGCTGAATATTCCGTGCGCGCTGTACCCGCTCGCGTATCTCAGCACTTGATTCCGCAAGTCCTGTATCTGCGATTTCCTCATATGAAATTGAATCCACTTCAACGTGCATATCAATTCTGTCGAGCAACGGCCCGGATATTTTTGAAAGATAGCGCTGTATGGCTGTCGGTGTGCAGGTGCAGTTGTTCTTTTTTGAACCGAAATTTCCGCACGGACATGGATTCATACTTGCGACAAGCATAAATTCGGCAGGATATTGCACTGTGGATTGTACACGCGAAACGGTTATTTTTCCGTCCTCAAGCGGCTGACGCAGCGATTCAAGCGAGCCACGCGGATATTCGGGCAACTCGTCAAGAAAAAGCACGCCGTTGTGCGCAAGCGACACCTCGCCCGGTTTTGCTTTCGGACCGCCGCCGGTAAGTGCCGCGACCGACGCGGTATGATGCGGTGAACGGAACGGACGCTCGGAGATTATACCGTCGTCAAGCGAGCCGTTGACCGAATGTATTTTAGTTACCTCGAGTGCCTCATCAAAGGTCATGTCGGGTAGTATGGACGGCAACGCACGTGCTATCATCGTCTTGCCAGAACCCGGAGGCCCTATGAGCAACAGATTATGTCCGCCCGCGGCGGCGATTTCCGATGCAAGCCGCGCAGTCGTTTGTCCTTTTATGAATTTGAAATCTGTTGAATATTCATGTCCGACGGAAACAGAGCTCCATGAAACGTTGATGACGGGGGACAATATAACGGAATTTCTGAAATGCGAAACAAGATATTGAAGATTTTTCGGTGTGAATACGGAAATGCCGTCGATAAAACATGCTTCACGCGCGTTATCGCCTGATAAAAAGAAGATTTTTTTCCCTGCCGCACGTGATGAAATCAGCATCGGCGTAACGCCTTTGACGCCTTTTATTTCGCCACTGAGCGAAAGCTCACCCAAAAACACACAATCCTTTATACTGTTCGCGTCAAGCTGACCCGTTGCGGTAAGTAATCCGACAGCAATCGGCAAATCATAGACGGGACCTTCCTTTTTCGTGTCGGCGGGCGCGAGATTGACTGTTATTTTGCCGTTTGGAAATTCAAAGCCGCTGTTCTTTATTGCCGCGCGGACACGCTCCTTCGATTCCTTTACCGCGGCATCCGGAAGTCCGACTATCTCAAATGACGGCACGCCTGCCGAAACATCGGCTTCAACAGTCACTTCGAAGCCGTCAATGCCGAAAAGCCCGAGACTATGGATTTTCGATAACATATGATTATCCTTTCTTACTGCGCACAAGAAATGCGTTGGGAAGATATCTGCCCGTATCTTTCATCGGCGTGGACGGTACATTGATAAGCTTATTGTTATAGGCGAGTACACTCGATGAGCCTCCGTCGCAGGCGGCGGCATTGATCGCACCGTATTCGAGAAGCGTTTGCGCGCACTGCTTGTAAGTAGCGCCTACCGACGTTACCGAACGTCCGTCGATGACAAGAAACATCATTACGCCGTCCTCACGCTGAGCGATTATCGTGCGCGGCTGTTGGCTCCAACTGTTTCCGACAACTATTTCGCCGTCGCTGATAATAACGGGGAAAAATTGCGCACCGTCACGCGCCTTGTATTTATCCCAATCGGTAATATCGCCGACTATAAGCTTGTTTGATTTGGATATTATTATCGAAGAATAAGTTTTGTTCAGCTTGCCCCACGGCTCGCCCTCGGAATAGCACAGTCCGTTTATCTTGCCGCCCTTTCCGTGACCGTCGGGGTCGTCAAAGCCACTGGCATTCATTCCGATGACAGCGTTGTAGCGCTCGGTCATATCACAAATAAATTCGCCCATCACGCCTTTTTTGGATGTGGTGCCGATGAATACGCGCGCGGGATCGTCGATAAGCACGAGCTTGCCGACATAACTGCCTATCGGCGTTGAGCCTTTTATCTGTACTATAACGATGCCTTCGTTGATATCATTGACAAGCACCTTGTTGCCGTGCGGATCGTCTTTGCCCTCAACGAGTGTTTTCTGTCCGAGCGGGTCGGGCGGAAGCGTCGGTGTAGCAAGATCGGACGGGTCGGAAACATCTATTTTCCCCGGCATCTCCATTTCAGACAGGACCTTGTCAATGAGCCATTGCGGAAAAAAATCGGTCGCAAGCCATTGGTGAGTGTATGTTGTCATGGCGGTCTCTATCCATATGTTGCGCCATGCTGAAATCACAGGCAGATTTGCCCATACAACACAACCGTACATCGCTGTCAACAGCGTAAGCACTGTCAGACACACCGTTGCGGCGGTCAGCAGCCTGTTTGCACGTTTGTATGATTTGTGTCGCATAAAAGCAGTCCTTTCGATGAAAAAATTATCGCAATTTTACGTTAGGTGAGTGCGTTTATAAAATATATTATACCATAAGCAAAAATGCTTGCTTGCAAAGGCATTTTTGCGCAGCCGTCAATAGAGCAGACGTATCGGAGATACGGTACGCGAAGCGTACAAGGCTTGCGTGGCAAGACTTTCTGCGAATATTATACCATAAGCAAAAATGCTTGCTTGCAAAGGCATTTTTGCGCAGCCGTCAATAGAGCAGACGTATCGGAGATACGGTACGCGAAGCGTACAAGGCTT
>JAZRXI010000017.1:0-12576 GCA_045600145.1 Clostridia bacterium
AAAAACAGTATGACGGCGCATGCGAATGGATGCTGTATTTCGTAAATGACGGAAAAGAGAACAGCGGTATATTTGAAAATATTTTCGATTGCGACAGCGTGCAAAAGCTTGAAAAAACGCCGTCGGTTCCTGTATGCTATAAGCCCGAAGAATACGACTGCACACTTACATACATGGTCGGTATGACGGATTTTCAGGATTATATGCACGATGACGAGCTTTCGGCAACGGAGTATCTGCACCGCCATGTTTTCGTTAATATCGGCGAACACAGAAGCTTTTTTAACAACGGGGGACGCTCCTCGGATGTGATGACGCCGTTCTTCCGCTTTGAGGCGATGGGCAAGGGGTATGTCGTTGCCGTCGGCTGGACGGGCGATTGGCAAGCCGATTTTTCAAGAGAAGATGTCGGCATGCGCGTCCGCACAGGCTTGAAGAATGCCCGATTCTATCTGCTGCCCGGTGAAAAGGTGCGCACGACAAGCGTGCTTATAATGGAATATGAGGGCGAATATACGAACAGATTCAGACGCCTTATCAAGGAACGCTATGCACTTCACGCAGGTGCTGACAGGCGCACAAGCATCCTTGCGTATGAGCTTTGGGGCGGACTTCCGGCTGAAACGATGATCGAGCGCATTACAGAGTGTCATAAACACAATATGCCATTTAAGGATTGCTGGATCGATGCGGGCTGGTACGGCGATTGCACAAAATGCGATGAATCATTTACGGGCGATTGGTCACAGCACACGGGCGATTGGCATGTAAACAAGCGTGTGCATCCGAATGAATTTGAGGATGTACGCGATGTGCTTAAAAAAATCGGCATGAATATAATGCTGTGGTTCGAAACCGAGCGCGCTACGCTTATCACTCCGATAGAAAAGGAGCATCCCGATTGGCTGATGCATGTCAAGGATAACGACAGCGCGATACTTGATCTCGGCAACGAAAATGCGTGGCAGTATGCTTTTGAGCTTTTGAGCGGATATATCAAAAAACTTGACATGAAGTGCTATCGGCAGGATTTCAATGTCGAACTGACCGAGTTTTTTGCTTCGCAGGATAAAAAGGACAGACGCGGTATTACGGAGATCGGGCACATCACGGGGCTGTACCGCCTTTGGGATGCACTGCTTGAGACGTTCCCGGAGCTTATCATCGACAACTGCTCGTCCGGCGGCAGACGTGTCGATATCGAAACGCTCAAACGTGCCATACCGTTCTTCAGAAGCGATTATATGTGCGTGGTGAACGCGAACCCCGAGGTGCTTCAGCTTCATAACACCAATATTTCGGCGTATCTTCCGTATACGGGCTGTACGAATAAAAGCGTAGGTGATGTTTATACGGTGCGTTCGACATATTCTTCATCCTTCGGACGTGCCGATTACGGCACGGTAGCACAAAAGCTTACCGAGTCCGAACTTGAGTGGGATTCAAAATATGTCAACGAATATGTATCGCTTCAGCACTATTTCGACAAGGATTTCTATAATCACGCGTCGTGCGTATGGGATACCTCTGCTTGGACCGTTTGGCAGTACCACGATCCCGATACCGACAGCGGCATAGTTATGGCGTTCAGAAGAAGCGGATCGCCGTTTGACCGCATGAATGTCACACTTAAGGGCGTGAATGTCGAAAACATACATACCTGCCGAAATCTTGATACCGGCGAGATTTTTAATGTGCACGATACGTTAGAAATCGTACTTAAGGAAAAACGCTCATCTGTGATTTTTGAGTACAAGTGATTCTTTTATGTGGGGGAACACTGATTCCGTGCTCTCTATTTTGGGGCTTTGCCCGCTTTTTTTGAAAAAATCGGGCAAAAAACTTTTGTGGCTTTTTGAAAAATTCTCCCGCCGTAAGCAGGGCGGGAGAATTTTTTATGCAAAAGTATTAGTGAGAAATATACTGTGTTTTATCAGTTCCTCAGTCATGGTATTTTATGATTACTCTGCTTCCAACCACTCGCTTAAGTCAACGCGGTGTGAAGCATAATAAAAGTCTTTGGTAAAACTTTTCTTCAGAAAAGCTTGCAGGGGCGTGGAAAGGAGTCACCGCGAAGCGTGGCTTACGGCAGAGCTTCGCTAAAACGGAGGTTAATCCCAATACTTCGCGCGGCGTTTCTTGATGATAATATTGCAGACTATAGCACCGACGATAAGTGCGGCGAGCACAATGCAAATTATCGAGAGCACCGTATCATTGCTTTCATCCTGAATTTTCAGAGTATCCCAGCATTCGTTGAGGTAATTCTGAGTTTCATCGTCAAGGCAGATAAAGCCTTCCTTTTCAAATTGGAAAACGCCTTCGCCGTAAAGCAGGTCATAAGCTTCCTCGTGCATTTCGTTTTCAAGAAAATATTGATAATACGGGTCTTTCTGAACTGCCATGTTGGGAGTGCCGTAGCAGATGTACTCTGCCAGTATCGCCGCGATGCTCTTTGTCGGGTCTTCGTCGGCAGACAGAATAAAGTTAATATACTCCTCGGCGACCTCCGGATGCTCTGAGCTTGTCGGAACGCACATCGCGTCAAGGAACGAGTTTGAGCCTTCCTCAGGATAGAACATACACAGCTCGTAATCGTCGCAGTTCCACGTCATCGTGAAATAGTCGCCGCCATAGTACGGAGCTATTGCCGCGTTGCCGGTCTCCATTTTGTTAAAGACCTCATCCATTACATATTTCTGTATCAGCGACTGTTGAGACTTAAGTTTCTCAAGCGCGCGGTCGTAAAGCTCCTTGCCACCATCATCGTTGACAGAATAATTTATGTAGCTTTTTTCGCCGGTATAGCCGTCTTCTTTCATGAGCGGAAACTGCGCCGTAGCGAATGCATCACGCGAATTGTTGAACTGTAAGATACCGAGATCCTTATACTTTTCGTTCCAAAGCACGCCCCAGCCCTCGGCTTCGAATTGCTCCTGCGAGAAATCCTCAAAGGCGCGCTCAAGCAAGGTTTTGTTGTAAATGATGCCGACCTTGCAGAATGTATATGTTGCCGAATAATAAGTTTTTTCGCCGTTCTCGGTTATGTACGAAACATCTTCGGCAAGATACTGCTCACCGATATTCTTGTAATTGGGAATATTTTCAAGGTGCAGAGGCTGAATCATGTTTTCGTTTATCAGCTTCGGAATAAGGTAATCTGACGGAATAATGATGTCATATGAAGCATCAGAAGTCGTCATTTTTGCGTACATCTCCTCATTGGATGCGTACATCGTGTAATTTACCTTAACTTTTTTCCCGGGATGTTGTTCGGCGTAGTATTCTTCAAATGCGGTATTGATATCAAGATAGGGTATCTCAAGGGTCTCTCCGTTTTCATCTGTGTATTCCCAAGAGCCGTCACCGTCGGAAATGTATTCGCCCCAATTGAAAACATTGAGTACGATTTCCTCACCGCCGTCATCCGCTTCACAGGCGCAAAGCGAAAGTATCAGCACGGCGGCAAGCACAAAAGAAAGCAGTTTTTTCATTTTGACGCCTCCTTTCTGAGCTTGCGTGTTTGCTTCCGTGCGATGCGCTCGGTGCGCGACGAAGCAAAATTCGAAAGCAACAGCAGTATAAATATCGCAATTATCATGAATGTTGAAAGTGCGTACATATCGGGCGTTACGGTACCCTTGCCGGTCATTGAGTAAATGAGCAGGGGCAGAGTTTGTACTGTGGATTTCGGACGCACGAAGTAGCTTATTACGAAATCGTCGAACGACATCGTGAACGCCATTATAAGTCCCGTGAAAATTCCGGGCAGAAGCTGGGGCAGCTCTACTTTGAAAAATGCCTGCGCGGGCTTGCAACCAAGATCAAGCGCGGCTTCGGTTTGCGATTTGTCCATTTGCCGTATCTTCGGAAGCACGGAGAGGATGACATAGGGGAGATCGAAGGTTATGTGCGCGATGAGCAGACTTATCATATCGAGCGTGTCATCGCTCTTTATGAAATTGAATGACGCAAGCGTGCTCATGAACAAAAATGCCATTGATACCGCCGTTACTATCTCCGGATTGACCATCGGGATGTTCGTAACGGTCATAACGGTGCTTTTGAATACTTTGCTCTTGAGTTTACTTATGCCTAATGCTGCGAATGTACCGATGACCGTCGATATCAAAGCTGAGCTTACGGCGATTATCAGTGAATTGATAAGAGCGTTTTTGGCACTTTCGTTATGCAGGATCGAATCATACCACTTGAGTGAGAAGCCACCGAACACGCCCGTCGATTCAATGGAGTTGAACGAAAATATTATCAGTATCACTATCGGAGCGTACAACAAAATAAAGCAAAGCGCGATGAAAATATTGCTCTTTTTCCTTTTCATACCATCACTCCTTCCTCGTCGGAATCGGTATAGTGATTCATTATCAGCGTGCTGATGACGATAAGAAGCATAAGCACGAGTGAAAGCGTCGCGCCCTTGTTGTAGTCTGCCGAAATCGAAAGCATCCGCGCTTCAATGGCGTCACCTATAAGATAAGTGTTCGCTCCGCCGAGACGCTGTGATATGTAAAATGTCGATACACACGGCACGAATACCATCGTTATTCCGGAGATAACGCCCGCGATGCTCAAAGGAAATATGACCTTGACGAGCGCTTGAAGTGCGTTACAGCCGAGGTCATGCGCGGCTTCGACAAGCTTGATGTCGAGCTTTGTCAAAACCGAGTATATCGGCAGGATCATGTATGGCAGAAAATCGTATACCATGCCGACTATTACCGCGAAGCGCGTATCCATAAGCTCGACTTCAAGCCCGAACAGCCCTAAAAAACTGTTGATAAGTCCGTTCTTTTCAAGCAGAATGGCTATTGAATCGGTGCGGATGATGAAGTTTATCCACATGGGAAGCATTACGAGCATGATAAGTATTTTCTGTGTTGACGGCTTCGTGCGCGATATGGCATACGCAAGCGGATAGCCTATAAGCAGACATATCACCGTGGCTATGAATGCAAGCATCAGTGAAAGCATGAATGTGCCGGAATAGTGACTAATTATGGCAAAATTCGCAAATCCGGCAAAATTGCCGTCACCGTCGGTAAATGCGTAATAAAGCACATATATTATAGGCGCGATGATGAACAGCACAGCCCAAACATAGTAGGGAGTTGAGGTAAGCTGTTTTAAGAACGGCTTCTTGTTCATTCTTCTATTACCTCCGTGGCATCTGAAAGCTTCTCAAGCTCATCTGAGAATGACGAATAATCGCCGAACATATCGGAAAATTCGCTCTTTTTCATAACATGAATGGCATCCGGCTCGATATACAGACCGATAGTTTCGTTTACCCCGACGTAATCGGTAGTCTGTATCATCCACTTGAAACCGCCGATATCAACTATTATCTCATAGTGGACGCCCTTGAACGTTACAGAGGTAACAACGCCGGAGAGCATGGCTTTATCAAGCGGAACAACATCGACGTCCTCAGGGCGCACGACAACATCGACCGGCTCATCCTTTTCAAAGCCCTTGTCGAGACATTCGAATATTTGACCGGAAAATTTCGCCTTGAAGTCTTCAAGCATGATGCCGTCGATGATGTTGGATTCACCGATGAAGTCGGCGACGAATGCGTTCGTGGGTTCGTTGTATATCTCGGTGGGAGTGCCTATCTGCTGTATCTTACCGTTCGCCATTACGACGACCTTGTCGGACATCGAAAGCGCTTCCTCTTGGTCGTGCGTAACATATATGAAGGTGATCCCCGTCTTGTGCTGGATGTTTTTAAGCTCGTTCTGCATATCCTTGCGGAGTTTTAGATCAAGTGCGCCGAGAGGCTCGTCGAGCAGAAGTACCTTGGGATTGCTTATAAGCGCACGAGCGATCGCAACACGCTGTTGCTGACCTCCGGAGAGCGTTGAGATATTGCGCTTTTCGAAGCCGCTGAGGTTCACCATGGCGAGCATTTCCTTGACACGGGTGCGTATCTTGTCATCCTTTACTTTATTAAGGCGCAACGCGAACGCCACATTCTCATAAACGTTGAGATGCGGGAACAGCGCATATTTTTGGAATACTGTATTGACGCTCCGCTTATGCGGCGGAACATCGTTGAAAAGCTTATCTTCAAAGTAGACCTCACCGGAATCGGGAGTTTCAAAGCCCGCTATTATGCGGAGAGTAGTCGTCTTACCGCAACCTGAAGGACCTAATAGCGTAATAAACTGATTTTCGCGGATATACAGGCTTATATTGTCAAGTACCTTTTCTCCGTCAAAGCTCTTGGTGATGTTCTTCAAATCGACAATTATTTTTTTCATCTTTGCACCTTTCTCTATCAAAAAAATATGTATATCAAAAGCTCGGGGGAGTGCTTACCCACAAAACGACCGCTTCGGTGCTGCCGGCGTTTTCGATGCAGTGCGGACATCCCGAATTAAAATAGAAGCTGTCTCCCTTTTTGCATTTTTTCTTTACGTTGCCGCAAACGACAAATATCTTTCCCGCAAGCACGAAACCGAATTCCTCGCCCTCGTGCGGGTCATCGGTCTCGGTTTTGGCTCCGCCGTCAAGACGGACGATTATCGGCTCCATCGAGTTTTTCTGTGCCGAAGGCACGAGCCATGTGACCGATGAGCTCTCGTCCTCCTTGACGAAATAATCTTCGGGAGCGAACGTTATTTTTTCTTCGGTCTCATCTGAAAAGAAATCCTTCAGATTTGTTCCGAGACATTCAAGCATGTCTATGAGTGTTGCGATGCTCGGACTCGTAAGATCGCGTTCTATCTGCGATATGAAGCCCTTTGAAAGCTCACAGCGGTTTGCGAGCTCCTCCTGTGTGAGCCCGTGCTGAACTCGCAGCATTTTTATTTTTTCGCCTATTTGCATGATATCCACCTTGAAATTTGCGGAGTTTATTTTTTCTAAACTCCGAGGATAGATAAATTATATCAAGTCTGTTATTTTTGTCAACACTTTTTTTAAGACGGATATTTTTGTCTTTCTGTATGTATTTTGAATTATAAAATGCCGAAAATGCCGATGTTAAGGACGTTTTCAGCCTTTTTACGCTTTAACTCAAAATCTACTTGCACGGAGCGGAAACGCTCTGCAAGTTTAATAAATAGCCATTAAATATTTAGTATAAGTAAACATTAAAAGCGTTTTTTTGAAAAATATTTAATCAAAAAATATTTTTGACGATATTTGTATATTCTTGCAGAAAATGCAAAATTTTGAAAAAATTTTTTGAATCACGTAAGACTTTCACCAAAAAACATTTGTAAAATGCGGGAAGATAGTATATAATAGATAATCAGATAATGATGCTTACATATTTGGAGAGGATTTTATGGAAAAAAGAAAGATTACCGCTATTGCGTCGATACTTGTCTTTGTGATCATCGCAGTAGCAGTTGTCGGAGTGTTTTCCGACGGATTTGCGAGGTTCAAGCTGACAGGGGAAACAGAGTTTTTGGATGATGCCGCTTCTGCGCCGGACATGCTGTTGTACGGCTCAAGCGTTGAACCGTATACGCAGGGAAGCGTGACGTTCAAATCAAGCAGTGAAGGAAACTTCAGATATAAGGCATACGGCGCGGGAACGGAAATGCCGCGGATCGATGCGGGAACGGACGTTTCGGATTGGAAGACCATTTCCGACGGCGGAGATATAGCAGGCAGTGATTGCCGCAATATATGTGTTGCGTGTACCGATGCTCAGGCACGTGTCATCACAGCCGCATATTACGAGTATATCCCCGGCATCGTTTACGGCCTGAGTAATTCCGACCAATATGACGATCCGGCTCTGTACAATGCTTCCGACCCGAAAGCAGAGGATGAACGCGCGGTACGCCTTGCGGCGACGTTGTTCAAAACATCAAACACTTATTATTACGGCAAGGATTTCGGATATATCACGCAAGGGTATCTCTCCAAATATTCTTCACTTGCGGGAATAATGAAGGATTACTATCATACGGGAACGGATTTTACGATACACGATAAGCGTCCGTTCTATTCGCCCGCAAGCGGCACCGTCCTTTACGCAGGCGACAATGACGATTACCATTCTATCATCATATATAATGAGGAACATGATATGTCCGTGCTCATACTGCACGGCGGTAACGTTTTCCCGGCACAGGAACTTCTTGCTTCGGGGGGAGAGGTCAAGGTCGGTGACCTGCTCGGATACGGTGGCGGAGCGGGCGAGCCTGCGGGAGACACACACATCCATGTCGAGGTGCGTCCGGGCGTGGCATCAAGCTACACCAGCTTTTCAAAGGATATTACGTATGCGAGAAACAGCAATTACGATCCGCTTATCCTTGCAGATCTTTTCGAGCTGGCTGTTCCCGAACAGGACGGATACGAGCCGTTTGATATGCTTGGCGCATCATCGTTTGATGCACAGAGCGGATGCGTGTCGATACAAGTCGGAAATTGGCTGTATTATATTGATAAGGTAAACGGCGGAGGAATTTATCGCGCGCGTCCGGACGGAGCAAACTGCATGTGCCTCACCGAGTGCGCTTCGGCAAATCTTAATTATCATAACGGATGGCTGTATTTCAGCAATCTTACGGACAGAGGATATCTTTATAAGATAACCGTGAACGGTACGGATGCGACGGCACTCGCCGCTATCAATTCAAGCAATTATGTTTTTACCGTAAATGATACCGTGTACTTTACGAATAATGACAAGCACAATGCGCTGTGCCGTATAAATACGGACGGCTCCGGCTATGCCGAGGTACTCAACCGCAACATAACAGACCTTTTCTACAATAAGGGTATATTCTATTATACGCAGGACGCCTCGGTCAAGGGCGACCGTATATATTCATATAATACCGTCAGCGGTGAGGTAGCGCAAATGCTTGCGTCGCGTGCCGACAAGCCGTTTACCTTGAATGAAAGACTGTGCTACAGACTTTATTATTCAGATAAGAACTGTCTTTCACTTCCGTTCGGCACGTCAGACGAAGCATACGCCGAATATGTTATCCGCGCGGCGTTCAATTTTGTTCAGCCGGGACTGAGATATATCATATTCACGAACGAAAATGACGGCAACTCGCTGTATCTGAAGTTTGATAAATATGATGAGATATACAAGCTTTCGAGCGATATACTCTGCACGAATCTTTCAAAGACGGGTAATTGGATGTATTATTATACCGCGCTTAATATAGGTAATGTGCTTTGCAGACTTAACATCGGAACGCTTGAAAAGCAGGTGCTTCAGCCCGACGGCTCGTGGATGAGCTTTGAGCTTGAATGTGACGAACGGCTTGCCGATTTGATAGCCGCCAACAGAACAAATTCCGAGCCCGCACCGACTCCTACGCTTGAGCCGACACCGGAGATAACGCCGGAGATAACACCGGAGATAACCGCGACACCCACGGTAACACCGACGAATGCACCCGTTACGCCTACTTCCGCACCGACGAACGCTCCCGTTACGCCTACGCCGGAGCCTACTGCTGAGCCGAGCACAGAGCCTACAGCAGAGCCAAGTGCGGAGCCTACGACAGAGCCCGGTGAGGAACCGGAGGAGAATAAAGTAGACACTGCGGAGTGAAAACGGTTTTACTTATTATCCGCCACGGCGAAAGCATATCGCTGAACTGAAGACCACGCTTCCTAAAAGCGTTTAAGGAGAAACTATGGTACAATTCAGACTGTTTCCGAATGCGGCGACACGAATAGTTACATTCAGCTATGATGACGGACACGTCAATGACGAACGTCTTGTTGAGTTGTTTAACAAATACGGCGTTAAGGCGACGTTCAATTTGAACGGAAAGTATTACGGGAATATTGACGAAACTGAGCTTTCGCGGCTTCGTAAGCTGTATGCGGGGCATGAAATAGCGACACATTCGTATTCGCACGGTATGCCGTCCTTCCAGCCGTTGCAGACCGTTGTTGAACAGACGGTATCGGACAGAAAAACGCTTGAAAGGCTTGCAGGATATCCCGTGGTCGGAATGGCGTATCCGAACGGGGATTACAGCGACTTATCCGCACAGGCGATCACGGCTTGCGGAATAGTGTATTCGCGCACTACGAAATCTACGGGCGGCTTTGCACTTCCTGAAAACTTCATGCAGTGGCATCCTACATGTCATCATCGTGACGCACTGCCGATAGCGGAAAAATTCGTGTATGATATTACCTCTCCGCTTGCACCGTACAGACGTCCGCTTTTATACATATGGGGACACAGCCATGAGTTGCGCGACGAAAATGATTGGGCGTATATGGAAAAGCTCGTTGAGACCGTCGCGGGACACGAAAAGGTGTGGTACGCGACAAATATTGAAATATATGATTACATGAGTGCGCTCAGACAGCTTAGAATATCGTATGACGAACAAACATTCATCAACAAATCTAGTGTTGATGTTTGGGTAGATAAGGATGATGAAGCATTGCTTATTCCGGCAGGGCAGACGGTGACGTTATGAGAGGACAAAAGGTAGAATTTGCGGTAACTTGCTGTTTTACGGGACATCGCATGATACGCAAAATCGATAAGGACAAAATAGTCATTAAGCTTGAAAAGACGGTGGATGAGCTTATCGAGCGCGGAATAAAGCACTTCATTTGCGGGGGCGCGCTTGGGTTTGATACGCTTGCGGCACAGGTCGTTCTCGAAAAGCGCAAGACACACGATATAATGCTTGAGCTTGCGATTCCGTGCCGGGATCAGGCGGCACGCTGGTCACAAAAGCAGAAGGAAATATATGATGGCATAGTGGCACAGGCAGATAAATGCACATACCTGTTCGAACGGTATATTACGGGGTGTATGCACTTCCGTGATGCGTTCATGGTGGATAATTCGGATATCCTTGTTGCGTATTACCGCGGTACACCGGGAGGTACACAGTATACATATCTCTATGCCGAAAACAGAGGACTTGAAGTTATCAATATATAAATATAAATGCGCCGCACAGTAGCTGATATTTGTGACGGTGCATTTTTTGATAGTTTTGTGTCCTAAAACAAGAGAATAGTATATTGAAAATTATCTAAGTTTGCGATACACTATACCTATTAAACGATAAGGAGTATTGTTATGAAAGCGACACTTGTGACAAAGGATAATCATCTTGTCTGGAGCGACGTTCCGGATCCCGAAATAAATGATGAGGAAGTACTTGTCGAGATTTATGCTGCGGCGCTGAACCGTGCGGATCTCATGCAGCGTGAGGGCAATTATCCGCCGCCCGCGGGCTGTCCCGAATGGATGGGTTTGGAAATAGCGGGAAAAATAGTCAAGCTCGGAGCAAAGGTTTCGGAAAAGTCATCATGGAAGCTCGGTGATAGGGTTTGCGCACTTCTCGGAGGCGGCGGCTATGCCGAATATGCGGCGGTAAAATACGATATGCTTATGCCCATACCCGAAAACTGCACGATGGAGGAAGCGGCAGCTATCCCGGAAGCGTTCGCAACGGCATATTTGAATCTGTTTATCGAAGGCAAGATACAGACGGGCGACACACTTCTGATGAATGCGGGCGCAAGCGGGCTCGCGAGCGTTGTGATCCCTATGGCAAAGGCATACGGCATCCGTGTCATCACTACGGTCATCGAGGATGAAAAGATAGAGGCTATCAAGCATCTCGGTGCGGATATTATCGTCAACACAAAAAAGACGGATATCCGAGAGGTACTTAAAGCGCAGCTTGACGAGGGACATCCGGTCGATGTTGCGATAGACTGCCTCGGCGGAGAGATAATGGGACAGTGTCTGCCGTACATGAAGCATGGCGGACGCTGGATAATGATCGCAACTCTTGCCGGCGACATGACAAGTGTAGACCTGAGAAATGTTTATGTCCGCAATGTCCGGATAATCGGCAGTACGCTCCGCTCACGTACACCTGCAGTCAAGGCACAGATACTTGCCGAACTTGTAAAGAACGTTTGGGCTAAGGTCGCAAGCGGCGAGGTCAAGCCCACCATTTATAAGATACTCCCGATAGCGCAGGCTGAGGAAGCCCACGACATTTTGTATCGCGGCGAAAACTCAGGCAAGGTCGTCTTGACAGTGAAAGAAGATAGATAACAGAAATATTTGCGTGGGAACTCAGTCTCTTGCTCCCACATCCGCTTTTTTGGAAAAAGCTTTTGTGACTTTGAAATAATGATCCACCCGCCTGGCGGGTGGATCATTATTTCAGCGAAGTCGCCCGGTGGGGGGTTAATGAAGAACCGAAGCCGTTCGTCGCATTCGCTGATTAAGGGGCAAATTTTCTTCATTATTTGCACAACCGATTATTTCATATTTGCCGTTAATTTACACCTCTTTATCATCCATTTTTCGAAATTTTCTTTTTTTGCTTTCCAAACAAAAGTTTATATGGTATAATATTCGCAGAAAGTCTTGCTACGCAAGCCTTGTACCCTTCGCGTACCGTATCTTCGATACGTCTGCTCTATTGACGGCTGCGCAAAAATGCCCTTCCAAGCAAGCATTTTTGCTTATGGTATAATATATAAAAATCCATTTTTCGCAGCGTTTGGATGCTGTGCGATGAATATTTACATCAAAATCAGATCGAGGTTTGCAAATGAAAAAGGTTT
>JAZRXI010000018.1:0-9346 GCA_045600145.1 Clostridia bacterium
AGGCTCGATGCAATCAACAACAAAAACATCTGCCGTTTTCAAATTCCCTAAATAACTTCACGGGGCAGCTCTCTTTGAGACGCTGCCCCGTTTCATTTCCGCGATAGCTCCGCCGCCACACTCCATGCAAGGAGCTCCGACCGCCCGCGCTTTTACAAAAGCGTGCATGCTGCGGGACAGCGCCCCCATAAAAAGGTGCATCCCGCGGAGCGCTACTCAAAATATGCTTCGTATCCGCTCCATGAATCAAGTCGACGCGATAAAATCATTCTGTCGCGCGCAGTAACTTTTTCGTTGCCGTCAAGGTCTGCTTGTTCACATCCGATTTCACCGCTGTCCTGCCAGCCCGCGACAAAGCGTGCAAGCATCATTCTGTCGTTGGCGGTAAGAGAACCGTCGCCGTCAATATCGCCCTTTATCGTTTTCGGCAACAGTGTAATAACACATTCCGCCTCGGACAAAATACAGCTGTCATCCTCAATATTTTTAAACAGCACCGTTACATCCGTCGCACTTTTTATATCGTCAAGTACGGTAAATGTCAACGTAACAAGTGCTTTTCTGCCGTTTAGCGGATGTTCAAGGTCAGTATCGTAAACTACAAAGCTATCCGCGTATTCCGCACTCCAGCCGTCCTGAGCCGCCGACGCGCCGTCAAGCAACAGCAATTCTTCATCGTATTCAAGCTCAAACTGCACTGCTTCAGTCTCATTCCCGCAATACATAAGCACAATATCAAGTTCTTCACCTGCGCGGACTTTTTCCGGCGCAACAGCTTCCGCCGCCGTTCCGAGCGCGTGCACGTTCACTGCAAGAAGTGTGAACAATATCGCAAACATCAGTACTTTTTTCATTTTTCTCACCTTTTTAATTATATAATACGTTTGCTTTCATTGTCAACGGCAAAATATTTCTTACTTCTTGACGAATATGCCGCTTTTAATATATAATAGTATAAGAATCTCGGAGGTTTGTATGAAAAAAGATAAAATCAAGCTGATCATCCTTACTGTTCTCGCTCTCGCATTCGCGGCAGGCACATTTTTCGTGTTGCTTTATTCCACGAATATTTATCACTTTTTCGGAAAATTCACTATCGGAGTGTTCGTTCTGTTCCCCGTATGTGATGCCGTTATTGCGATAATCGCCACAACGGTCATTTTTAAAACCGGCAAGATATCCTATATCACGTCTGTCATCGCCGCGCTCGTCGGATGTATACTTGCGTTTATCCTTGTCAACGATGCCTCGCTTAATAAAATCGGATCAGATTTTCTCCGTCACGAGCTTACATTCAATAATGCCGTCAAGACAGTCTCATCAAAAGAAGGCGTGTATACGTTCGACTGTGCCGAGCTTAAGGGCGTGCTTCCCGAGCAAAAAGTACAGGTTGTCGCTATAGACGCTGTTCACAATGCGATCTTGTTTGTTGCGCTTGACCTCCCCGACCGCACCGAGGGCTACGCATACGTCCCCTACGGTGAGCCGATCGAATGGGACGATTTCGGCGAGTGGAGCGACGCGCTTGACATCAATGGACATTGGTACTATCTCTATTTGATAAAATAAGGAGTTGTTATTATGATAAAAATTGAACGCACAAGTGTAATGAATTTCGATAACGCCATCCGCGGCGCACGCAATCCCATGAACAGTTGGGATCGCTATGACAGTCATTTTGACGAAAACGGCAACTTTATTTTCGGTGAAAACGATCTTGCGCTTGCCAAAAGACTTTGTGCCGCCGGAAGCGACCACAGAAAGTTTATCCGCATGATATTCGTTTCCGTCGATATCACCGCGCCGCTGTATTGGTGGAAAGAATTTGACACCTATAAAGTCGGTACGGTCGCCAACAGCTGTTCGACGATGCACAAAATACATTCAAAGCCGTTCGACCGCGGCGATTTCTCGTTTGACAAGCTGAGCGAAACATCGCTTGAAAAAATGGACAAGCTGATCGAATATATGGAGGATATCCGCCTCAAATATATCGAAACAAAGGATAAGGCGCTGTGGTATGAGCTTATCCAGCTTCTGCCGTCAAGCTATGATCAAATGCGCACGGTCACGCTGAATTACGAAAATCTGCGCAACATCTATTTCGCAAGAAGGAATCATAAGCTCGACGAATGGCACAGAGTATGCGATTGGATAGCTACTCTGCCCTACGCCGCCGACCTTATTACGGGTGAGACCAATGAATAATATCCTATATGTTACCGTCCCCTGCTACAACGAAGAAGCCGTTCTGCCCGAAACATCAAAGCGGCTTAAGGCAAAGCTTGAGACACTTATCCAAAACGGTACGATAGACAAAAAAAGCAAAATAATGTTTATCGACGACGGCTCGAGGGACAGGACATGGAAAATAATTTCTGAGCTTTGCGGGCTCGATGACCTCTTTTCGGGCATCAAGCTCGCGCACAACCGCGGTCACCAGAACGCATTGCTTGCAGGACTTATGACCGCAAAGGAATATGCCGATATCGTCATCTCCATGGATGCAGACCTGCAGGACGATATCAATGTTGTCGATAAATTTTTGGAAGAATACCAAGGCGGTGCGGACATCGTCTACGGTGTACGCTCATCGCGCAAGACCGATACCGCATTCAAGCGTACCACCGCGCTCGGTTACTACAAATTTTTGCAGGCAATGGGTGTTGACATAGTATACAACCACGCCGATTACCGTCTTATGAGCAAGCGTGCGCTCGAAGCACTTGGTGAATACAAGGAGGTCAACCTGTTCCTACGCGGCATAGTTCCGCTTATAGGCTTCAAAAACGCAACAGTTGAATACGAGCGCAGTGAACGTTTCGCGGGAGAAAGTAAGTATCCGCTCAAAAAGATGCTCGCGTTTGCAATAGACGGCATCACCTCGTTCAGTGTCAAGCCGATAAGGCTCATAACCGCGATAGGCTTCATAATATTCATTTTGAGCCTTGTTATGCTTGTTTACAGTATCATCGTAAAATTCACAGGGCATGCAGATAGTGGCTGGGCATCGATAATCTGTTCTATTTGGATGATCGGCGGCATACAACTGCTTTCGCTCGGTGTTATCGGCGAATATATAGGAAAAATCTACAACGAGACCAAGGCGCGTCCGAGATTCACCGTTGAAGAGTTTATACATAATTTGAATGAATAACATAAAATTGCCGATAACCGTTGGATATTCTTGACAATATCGGCATTTTATTGTATACTTTATTCCATACTATATTAAAGGAGTTTTATTATGTTAGTTTCCGATTGGGTCATACTTGCCGCGATCGTGCTGTACATGCTTATGATGATATGCATCGGCTTTGTACTGTCCGACAAAAACAAGACATCAAGTGATTTCTTCCTCGGCGGACGCAAATTAGGTCCGCTCGTTACGGCGATGAGTGCCGAAGCCTCCGACATGAGCGGATGGTTGCTGATGGGCTTGCCCGCAGTAGCACTTATGACGGGTCTGCCCGAAGCTGTATGGACGGCAGTCGGACTTGCGATAGGTACATATTTGAATTGGCTGTTCGTCGCAAAGCGTATCCGCGTATACAGCAACAAGATAGACGCATTCACTATCCCCGACTTTTTCGCCAAGCGCTTCGGCGACAAAAGCAGAACGCTTACCACGATAGCGGCACTCATAATCATCGTGTTCTTTATCCCCTACACCGCGTCGGGCTTCGCCGCATGCGGTAAGCTGTTTTCCTCACTGTTCGGCATGGATTACCTGCTTGCGATGGTGATAAGCGCGGTAGTTATCATACTTTACTGCACGCTCGGAGGTTTCTTGGCGGCATCCACAACGGACTTTGTACAGAGCATAATAATGACGATCGCACTGTTCGTCGTTATCGGCTTCGGCGAAGGACTTGTGAACGGCTTCGGCAATGTATTTGCCAATGCTAAAAACCTTGACGGCTTCCTGGATGTGTTCCGCGGCTTCGATGTTGCAAGCGGCACTACCTCATCATACGGCGCGTTGCCGGTCGCTTCAACACTTGCGTGGGGCTTGGGATATTTCGGTATGCCCCACATTCTGCTCCGCTTCATGGCTATCGAGAACGAAAATAAGCTAAAATTGTCACGCCGTGTAGCGTCGATATGGGTAGTTATAGCAATGGGTGTTGCGGTGCTTATCGGTGTTGTAGGCTATTCGCTTATGGCTAACGGCATACTTCCCCCATACGCGAACGCTTCCGCCGCCGAAACAGTCATCGTTGATATTTCAAAGTTCTTAAGTCAGTACGGCTATGTTCCAGCGTTCGTTGCAGGTATAATCCTTGCCGGCATACTCGCTTCCACGATGTCAACATCGGATTCACAGCTTCTTGCCGCAGCATCGAGCGTTTCGCAGAACATCGTACAAGAGACCTTCAAGATCAAAATGTCTGCAAAAGCATCTATGTGGCTTGCAAGAATATCGGTTATAGTTATCTCGGTAATTGCGATATTCCTTGCCCGTGACCCCAACAGTTCTGTATTCAAGATAGTTTCCTTCTCTTGGGCGGGCTTCGGTGCGGCATTCGGTCCTGTTGTACTGTGCGCGCTGTTCTGGAAACGCACTAACAAGTACGGTGCTATCGCAGGCATGATCTCCGGCGGCGCGATGATCTTCTTCTGGAAATTCGTTATCCGCAATGTATTTGCCGGAACGGTGCTTGATATCTACGAGTTGCTCCCCGCGTTCATTCTCGGACTTATCGTTATCATCGTCGTATCGCTTCTCACCAAAAAGCCTGATAAGGAAATCACCGATACCTATGAAGAAGTAAAAGCAATGCTGTAAGCGACAACACTCTTTTGCGGTGGATGCTGTCATCTGCATTCCTGCCCGCTCGCAGGAATGCTTTCAACTGAATATAAAATCAAATTCGCTCGGCGTGAACGTTGCCGAGCGATTTTTTTGTCCGAATGTCGTTGTATATGGTGCGTCAAGGATGCCGCACCATACATAATGATTTGCGTTCTGTTTATCAAAAGCTTATTATTCCGCTGACGAAAACCGTCGACAGAATACCTATCGCAATGCCTATCCAGCGCTTTGCGGAAAGATGTTCCTTGAACAGCACGACCGACAGCACCATTGTTATTATCATCGGGCAGAGGTTGACTGTCGGGAAGAAAACGACAGAGGGAAGCTGACCCGATAAAAACAGGTTGATCGTATGAGGAAAAGCAAAGCACAGACCCGTGGCAAGCGGGAAAATAACCGACGATTTAGGAAGCCTGCCGTCCTCGGTACCCAAATACTGATCTTTACGTTCATACGCATAGTTGATCGCGGCAACTATCGTTGATATGACAAAGCAAGTGATGAGCACCGCGGGCATTTCGCCGCTGTGAATCGCAGAGCGTTGGTGCAATTTTTGAATAAGCCCTACAGCACCACTCGTCACAAACGCCGCCGCACAGAACAACAGCCACTTGGCGCTTGTCTTGTTTTGATTATCCTTTTTACTGTCAGGCGAAAGTACGATACATATTGCCATAAGCGCTATTCCCACATACTGCACCGGCTTGATCAGCTCACCGAGAAAGAGACCTGCAAGTGTCGGAATTATCGCCGAAAGTGCGGCTATGACGGAGGTATATGCGATAGGCCCACACGACTGTGCTTTCAAAACTGAGTTAAGGCTCAATATGTTCGCCGCGGCAAGCAGTACGCCCATCATAACCGAAAATCCGCTGAATGTAAAGTTCCCGCCGGATAGCAAATATATGAACGATATCATTACGGCGCATGCCGCATTTTGGATAAGATTAAATCGCCACAGCAGTTTTTTAGTCATAATGAATTGTTTTGCATACATTCCGCGCAACGTGGTCGTAGCTGACTCGGTTATTATTGAAATCAAAAGTAATACGATTACGGGTAATTCAAACATAAAAAACATTTCCTTTACATAATCAAAATAATATGTTATATTTATACTACAATTTTTTTCATTTTTCCATGCAAAACGTTTCAAAAAACATGAAAAATGTGTCAAAAAAGGTGATATTTTGGAAGAACATAACTTGATCGGACTTTTTTCTAACGGCGGCATTTATGCTGACGTGCGATATATGGATCATGGCGTGATAAGCAATGAGCGACGGCACGACCCGTCGCATATCCACAACTACTGCGAAGTATACTTTAATCTTGGCGGCAACATATCGTTTGCGGTGGAAAACAAGGTCTATCCGATTTATCCGGGCGACATAATAATCACAAAACCGAACGAGATACACTACTGTATATATAATGCAGACTGTATTCATCAAGGATACTGTCTTTGGCTTGATGCCGACAAAAATTTTGAGTTTTTGCTTATTCCCTTCCTCGACCGTGCAAGCGGCGAACAAAACAGAATAAGTCTCAATAATGAAGAAACCGCTTTTTTTACAAAAAACCTTGAAATCATGAAACACGGGTATGATTCCCGCACATTTCCGTCGATTGAAAGCATTTCGGCATTGACAAATATTCTCGAAACACTGAACCGTCACAAAGGTGATAAACAACCTTCGGAAAACCTGCCGGATATTCTCAAAAAAATACTTGAATACATCGACGGTAATTTTACAGGCGATTGTTCCACAAATACGCTATGTGCAAATTTCTTTTTAAGCCGCAGTTCACTCGACAGACTTTTCAGAGAAAGTCTGAATACAACACCCACAAAGTATCTCGAAGCGAGACGCCTTGCAAAAGCAAAGCTCCTGCTCTCCGACAGACGCTCTGTGCAGGAAACATGCGAAAAATGCGGCTTTGCGGACTATTCGCATTTTATTTCGCTTTTCAAGCGCCGTTTCGGAATTACACCGCTGCAATACCGCAATTCGCAGAAGTGATAGATGGGATCTGCGATTCTGCGGGGCGCCCCATCCTTCAAACAATTCACGCGAAAAAAACACAGTGCCTATGCTATAGCATAAGCACTGTGTTGTCTTTACTCTGCGTGAAGGTAAAAGCTTTGCCGCGCTTTTTTCAAAAGCGTGCAGGGTGCGGAACAGCGTACGGCGTAATGGTGCATGGTGATGAATTCCCATTGCAGGGTTTAGGAGAAAGCCGGCGCTTATACATCAGCTCTGCACTTTTTCGATGTTTTCGACCTTTGCTTTAAGGATAGAAACAGTCTGAACGAGCGTTCTTATTTCTTTTGCCTGCTTTGATACAATGGACGAAAGCGAAATAAGCAATAAAAGCATAAAGAACATAACGACCAAATAGATGAAGTTAGAACCCGTAGCTATGCCGAGCATATTGGAACAAAACGCTACGATTTGCGGAAAAATATCGAGGATCAGCAACACAAACGCGGACAACAGCCAGATAAGCGAATATTTAAGGTCTAAGCTTCTCTTTTTGATCATCCACGCGATAAATACAACGTAAATCAAGATTCCGACAAATAATGAAATTCTTAAAACAGCAGTCATAAATTCAGCCTCTCTTAAAAATCATTTTTGCAAAGATTATCGCAAGCGATACTTTTATCATATAGTAAACCGATTTGAGCGGCCCTATCGAAGATACTCCGCCCGCGCGTTCACGCATGACAACGGGTTCTTCGCTGATTTTCGCGCCTACTGTCTTTCCCGCCACGATCGCCTCGGGCTCAGGATAATCGCTCGCATAGTTATCAGAATAAAAATCTATCATTCTGCGGTTTACCGCTCTGAAGCCACTTGTCGCGTCCTTGACATCCGCACCGCACACGAGCTTGATTATCGAGCTTAAAAACTTGATCCCGAAACGGCGCATACCGCTTGATTGAAAGCCCTCTTTTTCGATAAAACGCGAGCCGATAACAATATCCGCTTCGCCGCTTTCGATTTTTTTCGTAAGCTTTTCGATGTATGCGGGATCATGCTGACCGTCGCCGTCCATTTGAACCGCACAGTCATAGCCGTTTTCGCGGGCATATATATACCCACACTGCACGGCTCCGCCGATACCGAGATTAGAGCATAAATCAATATGGTTTATGTTGCCGTCATCAAGGATTTTCGGCGTATTGTCCGTTGAATAATCGTTTATGACAACATAATCACAGAACGGCGCTGTCTCTTGAAGCTCAGATATAAGCTGTTGAATATTTTCCTGCTCATTAAAGGCGGGAATTATAACCAGTGTTTTCATGATTCTCCTTTTATATCATGCTGAAAACTCTCAGCATTATTTTTGCAAGACCCGCTTTTTGTAAAAGTCTGAACACAAATATAATGAGTTTTACCGAAAATGCTTCTCCGTAATCGCCGAACAGCGATAAATACTTACTTTTTTTCGTATTTGCTTTTATCCAATCAAAAAGCTTGTCGTACGTTGAATACAACGCGTTTTTTTCCTGTTTTTTCGCGGCAAACAAAATGCAGTAGATCGCCGATTTGACAAAAAAGTAATCAAGTAATTCTTCATCCTTGAAGCCAATATCTTTTATCTTTTCAAACGTTTTTATCGTACCCTCGATAACCGACAGATCTTTTCCTTTTGTATGAGTTATCGAATTCTCATTGACGATCTGATGATATAGCGGCTTTTCGACAACATCGGTCTTTGACGCGACATTCAATACACTTAAAGTAAAATAAGCATCCTCAAAAAGCGCTGAGCCGGTAAGAAATGCAATATTATTGTCAGTGATAATATCCTTTCTGTACATTTTACCGCAGGTAGCAACATTCGCCAACAGCCCGAGCGGCTTTATATTTACGATTCTTTGGCTTGTGATTTTTCCGCTTTGTTCCTTGATAAGATAACTGCTTATGCAGACATCTTTACCGCCGTCGCATATCTTTGCCATTGTTGAAATGTAATCATCGGTGATTTCATCGTCACAGTCAACAAAGGTCACATAATCACCCGTTGCCTTCTCAAGTCCATTATTACGTGCCGCCGCCGCACCCGCGTTTTCCTGATAGAAATACTTGAATATCGGATTTTCAACGGCATACCGCATGATGATTTCCCGCGAGTTGTCCTGTGACCCGTCATCAATAAAAACGACTTCAAAGTTGTCATGATCCTGACGCAGAAAGCAATTGATAAGAGTATCTAAAAATTTCCCGCCGTTATATACGGGAACGATAACCGAAACCTTTTTCATTTGCAAACCTCGATCTGATTTTGATGTAAATATTCATCGCACAGCATCCAAACGCTGCGAAAAATGGATTTTTATATATTATACCATAAGCAAAAATGCTTGCTTGCAATGGCATTTTTGCGCAGCCGTCAATAGAGCAGACGTATCGGAGATACGGTACGCGAAGCGTACAAGGCTTGCGTGGCAAGACTTTCTGCGAATATTATACCATAAGCAAAAATGCTTGCTTGCAAGGGCATTTTTGCGCAGCC
>JAZRXI010000019.1:0-16068 GCA_045600145.1 Clostridia bacterium
CAGGAAATAACCTCGCCTATGGACAACGCTTTTGAAATATGGCGTGAGGTCGGTGCGGCAGTCGATAAGCTTGACGGCTATCACCGTCCCAACGGCACGCATATGCATGTACATCCCGCGACAGACCCGCGTGTTCAAAAGCTGGATTCATGTGATTGGCATCAGTGGTGGGCAGTGCAGGGAGGTCACGGCGGCTACAATCGGCTTCATCACCGTTCATATTATGAAAGCTATTATGACCTTGCGACCGGCAAACCGTATATCGAAACCGAAAATCAGTATGAGGATATCTACTGCGCAGGCTTCTGCGGGCACGATGCTCCGCGTATAGGCGCATGGCTTGCGGTACAGTCGGGCTCGGCGGGCTTCACTTATGGCGTTGTCGGACTGTGGGCTATGAGCTGGGAACAAAAAACAGAGCCTGCATTCACCAATTACAACCGTGAAAATTGGTATCAGGGTGTCGATAAGCCCGGTTCAGAGCAGGTGTGCTATATGAAAAAATTCTATGAGTATGTCGGCTGGGCAGACCTTGTTCCCGAATTCGGCTTCAAATACGGCATGTTCGATATGCGCAAGCATGTGGCGATATCTCATAAGGATGACGACATAATAGTATATTATTTCTTCGACAACGATGCCGAAACGGGACATCTTTCCGACCTCAAAAAGAATGTGAAGTATCAGGCACGCTTCTTTGACACCGTTACGGGCAAGTTCATCGACCTTGACCCGATAATCACCGCCGACGGCGAAGCACCGATACCCGCATTCCCGTATCAGCGCGATTGGGTACTGCTTTTGAATACTTATGACCTCGGCAAATATGAGACCGAGCCGTACCCGAGCTTTATCAAGCCGATACCCGCCTGTGACGCGAAGCTCGGCAGAGAGATACCGATAAGATCGCTTAAGGTAAGCTCGGAGGACGAAGCGCATCCGGCAAAAAATCTTACCGACGGCGACGCGGAAACATATTGGCAGGGGCTTGCGCCGAAGCTTTCGCAGACGATAACCGCAGACCTCGGCGAGATAAGCCGTGTCGGGTATATGCATCTTGAATGCAATATGCCCGACATGCGCTTTATCGAGTACCGTGTTTTCGGCTCAAACGACGGCGAGAACTGGAATATGCTTGTTGAGCGTGTAGGTGCAAAGGTAGCTGTCGGCGGCAGATTCCCGAAATTCTATGAGCCGATAGAGGGCGAATATCGCTTCGTGCGTTTCTTCCTCAATTCCGTTCCGTTTGAATCTCCCGTAGATACGCCGCTTCAATTAACGCGCTTTGCAGTATTTGAAAAAGAAAACTAGCTCTTTGGGGACACCTCAACAAACCCCACACGCTTTTGAAAAAGCGCGCCAAAACTTTTATTGCGCTTTGCCAGTAGTGGGGGACTTTAGTCCTCCCACTATGTCTTCACGATGTGGTAAAGAGACGAAGCCCATTGCACGGAGCGAGGCAGTGTCCCGCAAAAAGCATGATTTAACAAAACGGAGGCAATAAAGTGGACAGTATAAGACCCGGGAAATACAGACATTTTAAGGGTGGGGAATATGAGGTGCTGTTTGTTGCACGGCACTCTGAGACGCAGGAGCTTATGGTCGTATACAGGGCGTTGTACGGTGAACAGGAGATTTGGGTACGACCTGCGGTGATGTGGAATGAGACCGTCGTGCATAACGGAGTATCACAGCCGCGTTTTGCGTTTGTTTCGCGCTGATCAGGAAAAGTTTTCGACAGAGTTTTAGACAAAAAGACAAAAGTGTTGATTATAAATACCGAAAATCCGTACTACAATTAAACAGTAGTGTGCGGAGGTCGGATGCGTGAAGAAAATCACCGAGATACAGCACTGTTCGGTAATGACCGGATGTGAAAAGATCAGAGAGATATTTTCCGCGGCAGAAGCGTCTTTACGTAAAGGATGCGATTGCCCGGAATTTTACTATAAAAACGATTTGGTTGAAAAAGATTTTCAGGAAAACATCCTTGATATAAAAATTCCCGACGATTTTTTTGCGTGCTGTGAATTTTACAGAATGCTCAAGTCTGCGGCAAGGCATGCGGATATTTCGGAAAAATTTTCGTTGGCGGACAGAATCGTAAAAAAAATGAATGCGACGGCGTATTTTTTTAATAAATATCTGTTTGATTCCGATACAGTCCGAAAAACTGCGGAGCCCGACATGCTTGCCGTCCCGCTGGCTCTCGGACTTGTTCCGCCGCACAGAGAAAGAACGGTTGCAAAAAGACTGTCGCAGTGTGCCGAAAATCCGTATGACGATTCGCATATATGCTATGTTGCGGATATGCTGTGCCGTTACGGATATGAGCAACTCGCATATGAGCTGATCCTGCGGGCAAAAGATATCCCGGAGCATTGTACGGTGGAGCTTGCGGGGTGGCTGTTCGAGACTCTCAGCGGTATTCTGCCGAAAAATTCATCGGCATCGCATACGGTGCTTGCACCTGTATTCATGAAAAAGACAGCCCCATTCCGTGCGGTATACGGTGATACTGTGCGAATCGAGACTAAATGGCATTTTGAGGGAAACAATGTGATTTATTCGTTCAATACGTTAGGTACGGTCACGCTTATTCTGCCTGACGGCTCAGTGTCATCGCATCAGCCGGGCAGAAATACCGTGGTGTATGCAAGTGGAAGTTACGATAATCCCTGAATATTACGGAGATCCCGTCGGGAATGACGGTAACGGATGAATTTTTTGCGAGGACGAGCGCCTGTGAAAGCGCTTCGTCTATTGAATTGAGCGGGTATAATGTGCATGTCTCTGACGGCTTCGTCGGGGGCGTCGGAAATAAAAATCACTCTTGCACATTTTGATATCCGTGAAAAAATTTGTGACATCCACTGATCAGGCAGAGTTTCGTTTCTCCCCCCCATTCGACGATTTTTGCCGAAAGCACGTTTATGTCGGCTTCTGACTTCAACTGCTCGCAAAACGCTTTTCCGCCGTGACCGTCACTGTATTTTGAAATCATTATTATCACGCCGCCGCCATTTACGGTGGCTTCGGCAGCGACGGCGAGCTTGTTTATCCTGCATTCGTCATGCTATTTCATTTTGTAAACGAACGTCTGCTTACTGCCGTTCATTTTATATGTATTCATATCGGGAAGCATGACATATACCGGAACATCGGCTTCGGAGCATATGCTGAGTATGAGCTTACCGTCCTTTTTATACCATTTTACATGCACTTTGCCGTGAGTGGTCATTACTGTGCCCTCGGCATGCTCGTTTGAGCCGACGTAAGGGGCGACCATTATTGAACGGTAGCCGTTTGCGAACGGGCGCACTCCGAGCACTGACGCAGTAAATTCGTATATCGGTGCGGATCCCCACGCATGACACTCACTTCTGCCGTCAAGTCCGTTTTCGACCCATGTCGTGCAGTGTTTATTAAGCATTTCGCGCCATTTGTCAAGAAGCTTGTATGCACGGTCATATATGCCCGCTTTGTCGAGCGCTCGGAATACAAAAAACATCATTGAATGTGTGCAGATAGGCAGAGAATCGTCATCAAGCGTGCGGATAAGGAGATCCTTTGCTTCGCTGCCGCATACGCTTCCTGCAAGCGTTGCCCAAATCTGACTGTGCATCGAAAAGCCGCCCTCAGGGATGTCCCTAAACAGCCTGCGGTCTTCGTCGTAAAAGACTTCTTTACATCTTATACGCAGTGTGTCGGCTTTGCGTGAATATTCTTCGGCAAGCGCATCACGTCCGACAAAGTGTGCGAGACTTGCAGCATTATCGAGCGCAACGATATACATAAAACTGTATACCGACAGCGCACCGTTTGCCGGAACGCCGCTCGGCCATGCCCAATCGACGTAATTCCAATAGCCGACCTTGCCTACGATACCATCTTTCATTTGTGAATCGTACCATGTGACGATGCCGTCAACAGTGGGAATAAGCGAACGGATGAAATTCTCGTCGCCGTCGTAGCGCATGTAATCGTATATCATGAAAATGTAATGCAGCGCGAAGCCGGGGATTATCTGTTGGCGTGCCGACGGAGTGCGTGCCTGTATCATGCCGTCGGGAAAGACTGATTCACGGAAATCGCATATACATTTTTTTATAAGACGGCGGTCATTTGTGAGCTGACGCAGAAATATCGCCTGTAAACGCGAATCCATTGCGTATTGGAGCTGTTCGTAATACGGACAGTCCTCAAATGAATCGTGCATGCAATTATTCAGCGTGCGGATGCTCACATCCCACAGCGCCTGCGCGTCATTGTCATCGGATGAAAACTTCGCTTCGACGGTCAGTGGGTATTTGATTTCATTATAGTACGCGCTTTCGACACGCGCATTGCCCGTGATTTCGATTTTTATAAAGCGGAACGCGCGAATGTAGAATGTTTCGAATGTGTGGGGCATACCGTCAAGAATGATCTTATCATAATGTCCGCTCAAAACACCGGATTCGTCATCGCGGATATCCTTGTAATAATTGCCTTTTTCATCCCTTTGATAATAGGATTCGGCGTATGTTATTTTGATTTCACTGCCCTTTTCGCCCGAAACGTTCAAAACGAGCGAGCCTGTGTTTTCGTATCCTGCGTTAAGCACGAATTCGGAAGTGTCGGCAGGTGGATTCACAAATTCGCGGCGTATATATTTAAGCATCGGAATCGGACGCTCGATCAGATGCCATTGGAAAAATTCTCCGCCGAAAGTAAAAGGCGAATCCAGACCCGACGGAAGCAATATACGCGAAGGAACAAACTCACGGGATACATTGTTATAATCCACATATTCAAAACCGCCGGACAAAATGTTCGGCTGGTCAAGCGCAATGGAGTATTCGGAACATTTCGAAACGTTCCACGAGGTATCGGTGCTGATATTGAGAGCGGAGCAGTGAAGCATAAATGCACAGAACGCAGTGCGGAGGAGCGTAGGATAGTAGACAAAGCCGTCACGAGTTTCCTCTTGAGCGGGCAGATGAAGCACCTCTGCACAGATTTCGTTTTCACCGGTTTTAAGATATCCGGTTATATCAATGATGTCGTAAAATGCGGAAACCTCGCTTTTTTTGCAAGGTCCGAATGCCGCAAGCGTACCGTTGATGAACAGACGGTATTTTGTGTCGGCACATATGTCGACCGTAATGCCCTGCGGGATCGAATCAAGAGAAAAACGTTTCGTGAATTCGAATTTTCCGTGTTGCGTCCCACATTCGGGATGAGTTATCCACATAAATTTTATTCCTTTCTTATTGTGAAGCTGTTGCCGATAATGCACTGTGGTTATACTATCATACCGGACATCATTTGTCAAATAAAACGTGTTTCATTTTTGAGCTTTTCGTATTTGAGCTTAGCTCCGCGCTCCACTGCGTGCTTTTGTAAAAACGCGGCAAAATTTTAATGTGCTTCGTGCAGAGTAAAACAAATACAGTGCCTATGCAAGATGTAGTGTAGGCACTGCGTTTTTTATTATTGTTTAACTTATTGTGTCATTGTGAGGAGTGAAAGCGATATGAAGCGCAATAAAAGTTATTTTCTCGCTTTTTTAGAACAGTAGGAGTCAAAGGCGGCAGAAGGGTGAGCTCCGAATGAATCACTCGCTTTTCGGTTGAATGACGGTTATATAAGCGTATTGTACAAGCGAAAAAATGCTGAGTATCACTGACGCGTAGAGAATGACATAAATTATTAGAGCTATGGACTTAAAAATCCCGTTGACAAAGAACATCATGCAAAGGCTGAACGAAGTACAGAATGATGCGATTTTCCCGAACGTATTCGAGTAAACCATATCATTGCGTTTTTTGGAAATAATGCCTCCGCCGATGAGAATGGTAAGTTCTTTCAAGCCAAGCACTATAATGATAAACCATGGTATGGTTTCGTTCACCGTGAAGCACACTACGGCGCTTAACTGAAGCACCTTGTCTGCGAGCGGATCGATTATTTTGCCGAGCGTACTTATGGCATCAAGCTTGCGTGCAAGAAAACCGTCAAATACGTCGAGCAACGACGCGCAGGCAAAAACGATAAACGACCATTCGGGTGAATGTGCAAAAAACACCCATATAAACAATGGGCAAAGTGCCAATCTTAAAAATGACATAATGTTTGGAATATGTTTCATATTGTCTCCGTTACATAAGTTTTTTCATGCGCTCAAGCGCACATTTTTCAAGCCGCGATACTTGCGCTTGTGAAATTCCTATGCTGTCAGCGATTTCCATTTGGGTTTTTCCCATAAAATATCGCATTCGTATGATATTATACTCCCGTTTATCAAGTTTTGTCAACGCCTGTCTTAGCGCGAGGCGTTCCGTCCATTTTCCGTCATTTGATGCGGGATCGCTGAGTTGGTCTACGACAAACACCTGTTCGTTGCCATCCTTGAACACGGGCTCGAATATCGAAACGGGCTCAGTTACCGCTTCAAGTGCGTTATCTACCTCGGCAACACTGACATTCAGTGCCGAAGCTATTTCTTCGTTGGAGATTTCACGCTGAGCTTCTGAAAGCAGTTTTTCCCGTACCTGCATGGCACGGTATGCCAAATCACGCACGGAACGCGAAACGCGAATACTGTTGTTGTCACGCAGGAACCTACGTATTTCGCCGATTATCATCGGTACAGCATATGTCGAAAATTTCACATTATGCGAGGTATCAAAATTTTTGACCGCCTTTATCAGACCGACACACCCTACCTGAAAAATGTCATCGGGATTTTCGCCCCTGCTTGTAAACCGCTTTACAACACTGAGTACAAGCCGCAGGTTTCCGCTTATAAGCAAGCTGCGCGCAAGCTGATCTCCGCTGTTTGCTTTTTCCAAAAGCTCATTTGTTTCCCTTTCATTGAGCCGTGGCAGCCTTGAAGTATCTATGCCGCAAATATCAACCTTTCCCGTATAAATCTGTCATACACCTCCGTCATGATAAAAGTATTGACGGAAGCGAAAAGGATTAAACAAAAATACGGTAATACCGATTTTGACGTTATTACCGTATATATTATGTTTTAAGCTCTACAATGCCGCAATAATTTATTAGTATGGAGAAAAGTATGCAAAGCTACGAATCACGTGGCGGAGCCGTGCGAAGGTGTAGGTTTTGAATGGGGGGGTAGAGTTTGTTGTTAAAAAAATATCTTCATTACTCAGGATATCGTGTGCAATGATGTCATTTTTGTCGGCAGTGAAAACAGTTATATCTGCGGTTGGTTTCAAATACTCTTTTTTCATATAAGTAAATCCTTGGTAAATATTCATTTTATAGAATAAATTATACCATGGATTTACAATGAAAGTCAATAACTAATTTGAAATTCTGTGATTTGCGTGTGCCTGACCGACGGTTATGCCCTCCGATTCAATGGTCTTGCGGAAATCCGTAAGCGCTTTTTCAAATTCTTCCTCGGGGCAGGCGAAAAGCTTGGTTTCGGTATTTACGAAGCCTTGATAATCAAGACGGTCATAGCCGTGCGCCTTCATCTTTTTTGCACCTTCGGCAAGACCGTATCTGTTCAGATAATTGTGAGTAAGTCCCATCAACAAAAAAATCATCTCCAATCGACAAAATTATATATGCGAATCGTTTGTTTGTAAACAGAAACTTTGCTGTTTTGAACAAGAAATACACTTTTTCGCAAGAATTACACTTGCACTTCGTATGATGAAAGAGTTATAATATCTTCATAAAACTGTTTACCGGAGGCACATTATGAATAATAGATATGATGATATTTTGAAAGCGGGATTGGAATGTTTAAGCAATATCCCGTACGAGAATGTTGCGCATGATGACATTTACGGCGAATATGCGATAGTCCGTCTGATGGCGGGCAAGGATATCGAGCTTGCGAACGAAGTGATCAAGCGTGCGGCTATGTTCATGGATATTCCTCATCCGTGGGGCAGAGACGTTCACGGAGAAAACGATTTTGCAGCGCTGAACATGATAGCGGCAATGAATCTTATCAAAGACAGGATCACTCCCGAAAATCAGGCGCTTATCAAAACGCTGTTGCTGGAACGTGATTTCAAGAGCATGTACGGCAGTGAAAATCACACATTCGTATTCCATGCTGTACGTTTGCTCGTTGCGGAATACTACCGTGAAAAATTCATACAGTACGATCTTTCATGGCAGGAGGCATTCAGACGCGACAAAGCGTTTTTGCTTGAATTCATGTGCTTCCGCGCGAAGTACGGTTTTGGTGAGTTTACCTCATCGTATACTGTTGCCGACCTCTCATTTGCGTCGTTCCTTGTCAATTTTGCACAGGATGCGGAAATAAAGCACATGGCGCAGATGTTCATTGACATTCTGACGCTCGAGGCGTTCAACAATACCAACGGATATTATCTCTGCGGCGCGTGCGGCAGGACATATCCGCACGAATGCTTAAATATAGGTCATACCGTTATCGGCAACTGCAAGCGTGTGCTTGTCGGTTTGGAGATGCCACAAAACCCTGCATTCGTTATTTCGCCGTATATTCCGGATGATTTTGTCATTGAAGCGATTGAAACGCGCACTTTCCCGACGGAGATACGTGAACGCAAGCATCTGCATTCGATGTATGCGTGGTGGGCATACGATATCCCCGACAGAGATCAGATACAAAGGCTTTTTGACGCGGGCAGCATAAACAAATATACTTACATCTGCCCCGAATACGGCATAGGTGCGGTAAATCATCAGGACACATATCCCGTTGACAGTACGGGTGACAGCGATTACGCGCATCATCAGCAGGTGGAATGGACACTTGTACTTCCCGAGGACGACACGAACCGCGCGACAAAAATATTTTCATCGCATCCGGGAAGTACGGGTGAGCATAACGAGTGGACGGGCGATTTGCGTTGCTGCTGCACGCGGAGCTTTGCGACAAAGGACACTGCACTCACTATATACAATATAAGAAAGCCGGACGAGAAGCAGTACACACACTTATTCCTGCAAACGGACAAGTTTGATTCGGTGATTTTCGAGAAACCGTATATGTTCCTTAAAAAAGGCGAGCGTTACATAGGTATCTTCGTAGCAAACGATTTTGAAAAGACGGGGGACAACGAGATACGTTCGCAGGGTGCGAAGAACGCGTACGCATTGCATATTGAGCTCGCACGTGACAATGAAAGCTTTGAGAAATTCTGCGACAAGATGCGTAATACGCCTGTCAAATTCAGCAGCGCCGAAATGAGCTTTACATTCGGTGATATCACTATTGACGAAAAGCATGAATACATTTCGGGCGAGGCAGTGGAATATCCGTATAAAAATGTTTACGATATGCCGTGGTGCCGTTCAATATGGGGTGACGGCAAGGTAGAGGTATACGGCGACGGCAAAAAGACGGTGCTTGATTTTAACAAAAACGAAATCATCAGTGATTAAGAGGTTATCGAAATGACAGAGGTTACGAGGCTCCGTGCGGAGGATTACGACGAATGCTTTGCGCTCATGGGGGAGGTATTCGGTAAACAGAGCGGCAGAAAAACTGATTTTACAAAAGAGCTTCCCAAAATGTGCGTGCGTGACGGCACACACATGGGAAGACATTTCGGGATACGCGAAGGAAACAGACTTATTGCGGCGGTGGGCGTATATCCGCTTCAGACATACATTGCGGGTGAAAAGCTGATGTTTGCGACAGTCGGAAATATGGTCACACTGCCCGAATACGAGGGCAAGGGGTGCATGAGTGCACTGTATAAAACGGCAATGGGGGAGCTCGAATCGCTCGGAGCCGATGTATCGCGGCTAGGTGGCTTCCGTCAGCGCTACAACCGTTTCGGTTATGAGACGGCGGGGAGCTTATACAGCTTTGAGATAGACCATTCGAACACAAAATACTGTCACAGTGATGACGATCCGCTTGTTTTTTCCGAAATCGCGGCAGGTGACATCGAAGCATTGAATTTTGCGGATTCGCTGTATCGCACAGGTGGGATATATGTTGACAGAACAACTGCGCCCGATATGCGCGATGCTTATACAAGCATGATAGCGTGGCGGTCGAAGCCGCTTATAGCAAAAAAATCTGACGGGACGCCGGTGGGCTATTTCTGCGTTGCGGCAGACGGCGTAACGTTGAACGAGATTTTTGCCATAAACGAAGCGCAGCTTGAGAATATAATATTCACATTTCAGAAGCAGGCGGGCAAGACGGTGACGTTTTCATTTGCGCCGGCTCGGCGTGAAGCGGTTAAGTATTTTTCGTCAGTGGCGGGTGCGTCGCGCATCATATCGCCGTCGTTATTCAAGGTGCGCAATTTTGTTTCGCTTGCCAATGCTTTGATGATACTTAAGCACAGGACATTCCCGTCACTGCCGGACGGAAGCATTTTGTTTGATATAGAGGGATACGGCGGATTGCTTTTATACGCGCGCGGCAGTGATGTCGGTGCGGAAAAAGTTAAAGAGGGAAAGTACAAGCTGTCGTATTTTCAGGCAATCAGGACTTTGTTCGGACCATACCCGTCGTTATACGAGCTTGAGTACGACCCGTTTGCGGCGGCTTATCTGCCGTTGCCGCTTTCGTGGTCGACGTTGGATAGAGTGTAGGAATATCTGTTAATATTTATTGAATAATTAAAAAGCGCTGTTGCGAAACGTTTTCGCCGCAACAGTGAACATACCAATGAAGCTGAAGTCAAAACCGCAAGATCTTGACAGAAAAAGCGCAATTATTCGCTTTTTCTTAACTAACGACGGCGTGTCGGCAGTTATTCAGCATATGTAGTGGATTTTTCCCCCTTTTTTTGCCCCCCGCTTCGTGGAACGCTGCACTCACCCTTGCCCGCTTTTTTGAAGAAAAGCTGACAAATTGGGGCAGGAAAACAGCGTTACCATGCTGCGAATCAGCCTTTTGTTATTTTCCTTATACGCTTATCAGCTTCAAGCGCGAGCGCTTCATATTCCTGCGCGGCACGGCATGATTTTTTAAAGCTTCCTACGGGTTTGCCGGCATCCTGCGCCCATTCAACGGTGCTGTCAACGCGGATATACGATGAAAATACATAGAAGCCATCCATCGAATTGAGGGCGTCGAGTGTTTGACGGAAATAGTTTTTACGCTCGTTAACCTTTGTGACGGCAATACCGAGCACCTGTAATTCGGGCGTTATTTCGCGGACGGCGGAATAGAATTCGAACATATTCGCAAGTCCGAACAGCCCCCAAGGGCTTGCTTCTACCGGTATGAGCATAAAATCCGATGCACAGAGAATATTCATCACCCATCCGCCGAGCGTGGGCGGTGCGTCGATAAGAATGTAATCGTATTTGCCCGATTCTTTTACGTTTTTAAGACATTTCTTCAAAATGAGCTCACGTTGCCATTTGGTAAAAAGCTCATATTCCATGCCGCTCATCAGTGTTGACGAAGGTATGATATCAAGGTTTTCATATTCGGTCGGAATAATATATTCGATCAAATCGCGCTGTTCCTTTATGGCTGAATAAAGATTCTTGTCACTCTTTGCCATTTCAAGCACATCATCCTCGGGAAAAAACGAAAGCGAAAGATTCAACTGCATATCGCCGTCGATGAGTAATACCTTCTTGCCGTGCGCCGCAAGCGAATATCCGACGTTCGAGCAGGTTGTTGATTTTCCCGAGCCGCCCTTGTTATTTGCAAAGCAAATCGTAACCGTTTTTTTCAAAATAATCACTTCTTTCTGAGCATTAGTATATATATAATGCGTGTAAAAGTCAATAGAAACATCTGATAAAATGTTTGCAGATATTCCTTTTGAGTGATACAATATAAGCGAGCCTTTTGATTTTCGGAGGATTTGTTTATGGATGAAATTTGGAAGATGGTCTTTTCGCCGCAAATCATAGCGAGTGCTGTTACGGCACTTGTAGCTATAGGATTGTGCATTGCCGTAAAAGCCTTCAAGGAACGCTATAAGCGCAAAAATGAGCTGATGGCAGGACAAAGACGAACAGCTACAAGTATAGGCTTCGGTATACTGCGGTTCGTGATATTGCTTATAGCGGTGATCTTGATTATGCAGATCAATGGTGTCAATGTAAACGGCATGATAGCAGGTCTCGGAATCGTCAGCGCCATCGTCGGTCTCGCACTTCAGGATTTTCTGAAAGATATCATTATGGGCATAAATATCGTTTCCGATCATTTCTTTTCGATGGGTGAATGCGTTGAGTTCAACGGCAGAGAGGGCGTCATAGTCGGTATGACACTCAAAACCACAAAAATAGGCGACCTCGATGACCATTCCGTGACAACTGTCTGCAACCGCGATGTCTCGCAGATACGTCGCCTCGGCGACCGATTCGATATAGACGTTCCGCTCTCTTACGGCGAGAAATTATCTGCGGTAAATAAAACAATGGCTGACATTTGCAGTCAGATAGCCACACTTGCAGATGTAAATAAATGCACGTATGAGGGTACGCAGAGCTTTGAAAGCTCGTCGATCAACTATCGCGTACGCGTGTTCTGCGACCCACGAAACAGAGCCGATGTGCGTCGTGCCGCACATAAAGAAATACAGAACGGTCTTAATGCCGCGGGCATCTCGATACCGTTCAATCAGCTTGATGTGCATTTCGATAAGGACATGTTGAGGTAAAATCATGTTGAAATTTATAATATCCGCTGAGCTTATACTTTCGCTTATCAGTTTTACAGCCATGCGTTCGGATAAACACATGGCTGTGAAAAAACGTTGGAGAATACCCGAAGCGATATTGCTGTGTTTGAATATACTCGGTCCTATCGGAGGCTTTTTGGCAATGGATTTCAAATGGAGACTCGGACGGCATAAAAATCGTAAATGGTATTTTCATGCATTCCTCATTTTCGGATTTGTTCTGCATATTATGATTTGTTATAATGTACTCAAATAGCCGTATTTATCAAAATCATTGCAAAGCGTATCGCGTGAATGGCTGTCGCTTGAAAGCAACAGTGCTCCGCCGTGCGCTTTTATGTATTTTATTATATCTTCGGCTGGGTACGGAAACGAGCGATAGCCGCGTGCGATCGCACCGGTGTTGATTTCAAATGGCTTGCTCGAGCGCAGAAGCAAATCGACGGCATTGTGCCATGCGGTGATATAGCGCGGGTCGGAGGTGTCAAACATTCTGTCGCCTTCGTTGAATTTCGTAATGATGTCAAAATGTCCGATGATATCACATTTTGTTTTTTGGGCAACATCCTTGACCGTATCAAAATATTTTTCGGCGTAGGCGATAAAGTCTCCGCCGAAATATTTTTTTACAGTCTGCCGTGTTATTTGCTCATTTTCGTCAACGGGTGTATATTCGTCGCCGATTTTGATGTAATGCACCGAGCCGATAACATAATCGTAGTTCTCCGTGCTTTCTTCGGAATAAAAATCCTGCTCGATGCCGCACAGAATTTTTATTTTGTCGCGATATTTTTCCTTAAGCGCATTGATTTCATTTCTGTAGGCAATGCTCTTTTTCTTTGTCAGACAATAGCTTTCGTCAAAAAAAGTATAGGAATGTCCGACAAAGCCGATACAATCCATGCCTGATCTTATCGCTTCAAGGACTATCGCCTCGGGAGCGTCATTGCCGTCGCAGTATGAGGTATGAACATGCAAATCTTTCATTGCGTCATCTTTTCCTGCTTTACCTTATGGTCGATAACATGACGTGAAGCAAGCTCTTTGTGTATATCCTCAAGTGAAATGCCGGCTTCTATCATAAGTACCATAACATGGTATGTTAAATCGGCTATTTCATATATCGTTTCCTTTTTGTCCTCGGCTTTGGCGGCGATTATGACCTCGGTAGATTCCTCGCCGACTTTTTTTAGTATCTTGTCCAGACCTTTTTCAAAAAGATACGTTGTATACGAGCCTTCCTTTTTCTCCGTCTTTCTGCCCTCTATGAGCGTCATCAGAGATTCAAGCGAAAATTCATGTCTTTCGTCGCTCTCCCATACGGAATTTTCAAAGCACGAAAACGTTCCTTTGTGGCATGCGGGACCGTCCGGCTCGACAAGTACCACAAGTGCATCGTTGTCGCAATCGGCGGTTATGGAAACTATGTGCTGATAGTTCCCGCTTGTTTCGCCCTTGAGCCATAGCTCTTGGCGCGAACGGCTCCAAAAGCATGTGAGCCCCTTTTCCATGGAAATCTTAAGACTTTCTCTGTTCATGTACGCAAGAGTAAGCACTTTCTTCGAAACCGAATCGACAACTATCGCGGGGATAAGTCCTTTTTCATCAAATTTAAGCTCATCAATATTCATAAAATCTCCTTACAGGCGGGTCGGGATATCGTTTGCCGCCATCAGCTTTTTCAGCTCTGATATTTTTACTTCACCGAAATGGAATACGGATGCCGCAAGCCCCGCATCGACATTCGGCAAAGCTTTGAACAAGGTTATAAAATCTTCGGCGCATCCCGCGCCGCCCGAGGCGATAACGGGAACTGATACCGCCGACGATACCTTTTCGAGCAATTCAAGGTCAAAGCCGTGCTTCACTCCGTCGGTATCAATGGAATTAACTACTATTTCGCCCGCACCATCGCCGACACAGCGTTTTATCCATTCGATCGCTTCCATGCCGGTATTCTCTCTGCCGCCCTTGGCAAAAACTCTGAATACGCCGTCAACGCGCTTGATATCCGCCGACAACACAACGCATTGGTCGCCGTAGAGCTTCGCCGCCTTGTTTATGAGAGAAAAATCACGTATCGCGCCCGAATTGACGCTTACCTTGTCGGCACCGCACTTAAGGACTCTGTCAAAATCGTCCACAGTGTTGATGCCGCCACCGACAGTCAGCGGAATAAATACGCTTTTTGCGGCTTCGGTAAGAATATCGGTAAATATCGCACGTCCCTCAAACGACGCGGTTATATCGTAGAACACAAGCTCATCCGCACCGTTGTCACTGTAGTATTTTGCAAGCTCCACGGGAGATGCAACATCGCCCAGACCGGCGAAATTAACGCCCTTTACCACACGTCCGTTTTTAACATCAAGGCAGGGGATAATTCTCTTTGTAATCATTTTGCCACCTCTACAGCTTTTTTTAAGTCTATCGCGCCCGTATAATACGCTTTGCCGATTATCGCGCCGTAGAGCTTCATATCCGCAAGGAATTTTAGATCGTCGAGACTCGACACGCCACCCGATGCTGTTATGTTTATGTCAAATCTTTTTGACATTTCTCTGTACAGCTCACGGTTCGTTCCGCGCATCGCGCCGTCCTTCGAAATATCGGTACATATTACTGTTTTTACTCCGATATCCTGCATTTTTTTACAGAAATCAAACGCTTCAAGTGACGAGCTTTCCGTCCAGCCCTTAAGCGAAACAAAGCCGTCACGGATATCTATGCCGACGGCAATGGCGTCTCCGTGCTTTTTTACCGCCGTTTCAACAAATGATGGGTTTTCCGCCGCCGCTGTACCGAGGATAACACGGTCAAGCCCCGCGCCGATATAGCGGTCCACGACTTCCATGGTGCGTATGCCGCCGCCTATCTCGCAAAAAAGTCCGCTTTTATTCTTTATGGCGCATACCGTTTGCATGTTCGGCGTTTCACCGCTTTTTGCGCCCTCAAGATCGACGATGTGGATATGTTCGCATCCGGCCTCCTTAAAACGTAAAGCTACCGCGGATGGGTCATTATCATATATAGTCATTTGTGCATAATCACCTTTATACAGGCGAACTGCCTTACCTTCGAACAAATCTATTGCCGGAAAAACAAACACCTGCTACACCTCCGCTTCGGCAAACGCACGCAGGACAGCAAGCCCCTTATTGCCGCTCTTTTCGGGGTGAAACTGACAACCGTAAACATTTTTGTCGCTTACGGCGGCGGTCAGCTCGTACCCGTATTCGGCAGTGGCGATGACCGATTCTTCGCACTCTGCGGCGTAAAACGAATGTACGAAATACATCGCGTCGCCGTTGTTGATATACTTGAATATTGGTGATTCCTTTTTGAAAATAAGCGGGTTCCAACCGATATGCGGGATTTTAAGCTCATTCGGTATGACATCGGCAATGGGGCGCACAACGCCTTTTATCAGACCCAA
>JAZRXI010000020.1:0-31550 GCA_045600145.1 Clostridia bacterium
TACTACCTCTTTTTCGATGGCTACATTGTCAACATAGTAATCCGTGGAGAGATCATCAAGGTTGTATGCATTACCTGTTGTTGAACCGTCGAAACGGAGGAAAAGCTTGTATGCGTCTTCCTTTCCTGCATCGAAAAGTGCTTTAAGCGTATCAAGATAAATCTGCGGTATCGTTACACGCACGGTATAGCTGTTCCATGCTTCGGTAAGTGCTATCTGTGCGCCGCTTGTCCATGTATTGACATAATCTGAAGCATTGCCGCCGATCGCCGTAGCGATCTGAGAGGGATTAAGATGCTGTCCCGAATTAAGTATGGCGCTGAATTTTGCCGGCTTGTTGGCTTTTGCATCAAATGTAACGATGTATGTGCCTGCGCCGCCGCCGTTATACCCGTTTGCCGGATCGTTTATGACCTTGCCGCCGAGAACATACGAGATGGAGCCGTATTTGGATGCAGGTGAGCTGTACTTCACCGAATGTCCGCTTCCGCTCTTCGTATCATCCGAAAGAGAAACAGTTCCGTTATAGAAAGTTCCCCAGTTACCAAGCCCGTTTTCGGCATCACCGTTTATCACCGCGGCGTATGTGCCCGTGGGAAGATCAGGCAGTTCCGTAACGCCAGTGAGCGTGTTTACGCCGTTTGCCGTAAGATTTCTTGCCGGGTCGGTGCCGTCCGTAGAGTTATAAGCGAATGTGAATGTTGAACCCTCCGGCATGTTGAGGTTTCCGCCGTTTGCCGCACGCTTGTTTATATCCATGCGGAGTGTGAGGTCGGACGGATTGACGCTTGTTGAGGATATCATTCCGTTTGTATATGTAAAGGTATATACCAAACGTTTTGATGTTCCTGCCGCTACCAAAGTATCTGCTCCGCTTGCGCCGGAAATAGATGACCATCCGTTCTGATAATACAGTCTGACATTGATGTCGAACGGATTTTCATTGTACACCGTGTACGAAACAGTGTGCGTGCCTTCTGCAAGCGAGGTCAATCCCGCGCTGCAGCGCAGTACCGGGTATGTCGCAGGTGAGCCTGTTTGGGAAATATCACCGAACGTCACTTTTTTGCCGAGTACCGTGTCGCCCGCCGCGGCTGTCGAAATGCACATTGCAGACATGCAGCCGAACAGCATGGCGAGTGAAAGAATGAAACATAAGAATTTTTTCATTGTAATTTCCTTTCTATATTTTATTCACAAATATTATATCACACGGAATAAGGAAAATCAATATGCTATTTGCGATATTTTGTGTAAAATTTGTTGTTAACAAGGGACTCTGCCACTTGTTTCTTCGCTGTCCACACACCGCTGTCGCTTTTTTGAAAAAAGCAAAGCAAAAATAATACAGTGCCTTATGCTAAAATATAGCGCAGGTACTGTGTTTTGTCATTGTGTGCTTTGCGGCGTCGTCACACGCCCACTTTGTGGGCTCGCAATGACACAAAGGAGTTTTTTATAGCACGATTATTCTGTTTTCCGCATCTTCTTCAGGTAAATCACCGCGAAGCGCAATATAAGTTTCGTCGCGCTTTTACAAAAGCGCATATGGTGGCGGAGCTGCAAAAAGGCGAAAGCTTGCTCAGTAGAAGACTTCGTCCATGGTAAGACCCTTTGCTTCGGCGGTCATTCCGGCATCACGGCGTATGCGTCCGTCGATAATATCTTTTACCTGCGCGGGCGTTTTTTTATGCTTGCCGACCTCAATAAGCGTTCCTGCGATGATTCGTACCATATTATAAAGAAAACCATTGCCTTCAACGGTTATTTCTATAAGCTCTCCGCTTTGGGTTATATCAAGCCGCGAAACGGTGCGGACGGTAGTTTTGGCACTGCCGCCGGCGGTACAGAATGCTGTAAAATCGTGAGTGCCCTTGATATGCTCGGCGGCATCACGCATGAGAGAAATATCAAGCTTTTCAGGTACATGAGATGTGAATCGCGCTAAAAGCGCGGATGCGTGCGGTGCATTTATTATGCGATAAATATACCGCTTGCCCTTTGCCGAAAAACGGCAGTGAAAGCTTTCATCAGCCTGCCATGAACGCATGACACGAATGTCCGATGGGAGCTTTGAATTAAGTATGAATGCAAATTTTTCCGCCGGAATGTTCGTTTCGATATCAAAATGTGCACACTGTCCGCGCGCGTGTACACCGCTGTCGGTGCGCCCCGCACCGTAAATGGTTATGTGTCCTTTTTTGAGCTCAAGAAGCGCATCTTCAAGCTTTTCCTGAACGGTGACACCGTTCTTTTGTATCTGCCAGCCCGCATAAGCAGTGCCGTCATATTCAACTGTCATCGCCACGCGCATGATAAAATCTCCCCGAAAATGATTTAAGTCAGTCACCCTACCAAAAAAGGCAAAAGCTTTACTATAAGCACTTTGTCTGATATTATAAGCAACGAAAACGCAAGTATGATCGTCGCCGCAATCGCATCTGCCTTGCTCATTTTAAGAACTTTCAAACGTGTCCTGCCTTCACCACCGTGATAACAGCGCGCTTCCATCGCCATCGCAAGCTCCTCTGCGCGTCTGAATGCGCTTACGAGCAACGGTATCAGGAGTGCTACTATGGCCCTTGCCCGTTTGAATACACTGCCGCTGTCGAATATTGCTCCGCGTGCCGATTGCGCCTTCATTATTTTATCGGTCTCTTCGGACAGTATCGGTATAAAGCGCAACGCTATACTCATCATCATTGCGATTTCGTGTGCCGGAAATTTAAGCTTTTTAAGCGGCGACATAAGCGATTCAAGTCCGTCAGTCAATTCGATCGGTGATGTGGTGAATGTCATCAGTCCTGCGCCCGTCACAAGCATGATAAGCCTCAATGCCATAAATGCGGCGCGCCTGATGCCGCCGGTAGTCAGCTTGAATATCCATGCTTCAAATATCACCGTTCCCTCGGAATAAAAAAACATATTCAGTATGAAAGTAAACAGCAATATAAAGTATATCGCCTTTAATCCGCCGAGCATTTTGCCGAACGGTATATGTGCCGTAACCGTCATAAAAACAATGAATAATGCACACATGAGCAATCCTGCAAACGTACTGCAAATAAACGTAAGTATGATCAGTAATACAGTTGAAAGTATCTTTGTGCGCGGATCGAGCGAATGTATAAAGCTTTTAACGGGATAATACTGCCCGAGTGTGATATCCTTCATTGCGCCGCCTCCCGAAAATACTTCTCAAGCTCGTGCGCACGGCAGATATTTGTAGGTATATTTTTGCCGAGCTTATTAAGCTCATAAATAATATTGCTTACGGTAGGCAAACCGAGTCCGAGCTGCAATATCCGCTCATGATTTGAAAACACTTCATTCGGCGTACCGTCAAGTGCCTTAGTGCCCTTATGCATAACTATAACGCGGTCAGCGATATTTACGATATCGTCCATGTTGTGCGATATCATTATCACCGTGGCGTTGAATTTTTTCTTATAATCATCTATTACGGAAAGTATTTCATTTTTGCCCTTTGGGTCAAGTCCCGCGATAGGCTCATCAAGTATAAGCAGGCGCGGACGCATCGCAAGCACACCGGCTATTGCGGCGCGACGCTTCTGCCCGCCGGAAAGCTCGAAGGGAGACATTTCCTTAATACTTTCATCGAGTCCGACAAGCTTCATGCTTTCGTTTACGGCACTGCTTATTTCATCTTCGCTCATTCCCATATTCTTCGGTCCGTATGCGATATCATCAAAAACAGTCTGCTCAAAAAGCTGGTATTCGGGATATTGGAAAACCATTCCCACTCTTTTGCGCAATTCGCGGTAGTCCGGCTTTTTTTCTGTAAGGTCAATGCCCTCAATAGTCATTTTTTCGGCATGTGTCGGCTTAAGTATGCCGTTAAAATGCTGAACGAGCGTACTTTTACCGCTCCCGGTATGCCCGATTACGCAGACATATTCACCGTCGGCGATTTCTATATCTATATTCTCTATCGCGGCGATGGCGAACGGAGAGCTTTCGTCATATACATGGCTCAGTTGTTTTATACAAACTGACATATTTCTTTTATAAACTCCTCAAGTGTAAGAATACTTCTGTCGATATCCATTCCGCCTTCGTTCAACGCACGTGCGATTTTTGTTATCTGCGGAATCTCAAGCGAAAGTGTGTCCAGCTCTTCTTCATGCGCAAACACCTCTTTCGGTGTTCCCGTAAGCTTTATTCTGCCGTCGCCCATAACGATTATGCGGTCGGCGTTGACCGCCTCCTCCATAAAGTGCGTTATGAATATCACGGTTATACCTTTTTCGCGGTTGAGCCTTGTCACCGTTTCAAGCACCTCGGCTCTGCCCTTCGGGTCAAGCATCGCGGTGGATTCGTCCATTATGAGTATCTCGGGCTGCATTGCGATTATTCCCGCTATGGCAATGCGCTGTTTTTGCCCTCCTGAAAGCTTACTCGGAGAGTTTTGGGCAAACTCAAGCATATTGACGCTTTTAAGTGCTTCGTCAACGCGCCCTCTCAGCTCCTCCTGCGGTACGCCGAGGTTTTCAGGCCCGAAAGCAACATCTTCCTCTATTATCGCGGCAACCATTTGGTTATCGGGGTTTTGGAATACCATACCTGCACACGAACGTATTTTCAGCGTATTTGCATCGTCGGAAGTATCCATGCCGTTCACTGTCACGCTTCCCTTCGTCGGAATAAGAAGCGCATTCAAGAGCTTTGCGAATGTACTTTTTCCGCATCCGTTATGACCGAGTATGCACAAAAACTCGCCTTTTTTGATGTCAAGGCTTATATCGTGCAATATTTCGCGTGAATCGACATCGTATGAAAACGACACGTTTTTGACTTCAATAATGTTTTGCTGTGTCAAGCTTATCCTTTATCCTTTTCTCCTGTCCCTGATCGGAGGGAACATAATATTTTTTGTCCTTTAGTTCGTCGGGCATATACTGCTGTTCGACATAATGATCTTCAAAATCATGCGGATATTTATAACCGACTCCACGCCCGAGCTGTTCATGTCCCGAATAGTGTGCATCGCAAAGGTACGGCGGAACGGTGACCGGTATCGAAGCATCGGCGGCGGCTGTATCAAGTGCCATGACGACGCTGTTGCTCTTCGGAGCTGTGCATATGTATATTATCGCCTGCGTAAGCGCGAGTCTGCATTCGGGGTAACCGAGCTTTTCGACAGACTGCATTGCACATGTCGCCTGCACGAGTGCCATAGGATCGGCAAGTCCCACATCCTCGGATGAATGTGCTATCATACGGCGCGCTATTATTCTGGGATCCGCGCCGCCTTCTATCATTTTCATCGCCCAGAAAACCGCCGCATCGGGATCGCTACCGCGAAGCGATTTGCAGAATGCGCTCAGCATATCGTAAAAAAGGTCCTCGCTCATTGCGATAACGCGCTTTTGTATTGATTCCTCGGCTATCTCAAGTGTTATATGTACTTTACCGTTGTTATCGGGCTGAGTTGTCAGCACAGCCAGCTCAAGTGCGTTCAGTGCGCTTCTGACATCGCCTGCCGCCACCGAAACGATATGCTTCATGGCATTTTCGTCAAAAACTATGTCGGTATTGCCGAAGCCGCGTTCACGGTCATTTATCGCCATATTGAGTGCATTGGCGATATCCTGTTCCGAAAGCGGCTTGAATTCAAAAATCCTGCACCGTGAAACAAGTGCGCGCGTGAGGCTGATATACGGATTCTCAGTAGTTGAGCCGATAAGCCGTATAGTTCCGTTTTCAAGCGCGGGAAGCAGCGCATCCGACTGTGCCTTGCTCCAACGATGGCACTCGTCAAGCAACAGGAACGTGGCTTTACCGTAAAGCCTTTGCCGTTCCTCTGCCGCGTTTATGATATCGCGCACTTCGCCTACCCCGGCGGTAACGGCATTGAGCTTTTCAAAATGAGCCGAACATACATTTGCGACTACCGATGCAAGACTTGTTTTACCGCATCCGGGCGGACCGTAAAAAATGCATGACGAAAGTCTGTTCGCCTCTATCGCCCGCCGCAAAAGTCTGCCCTTGCCTACTATATGCTCCTGCCCGAAAAACTCATCGAAATTTCTCGGACGCATGCGTTCGGCAAGCGGTGCAGTGCTGTTCGCGCTCTGTGTCATTGAAAAAAGATCGTACATTTATTTTCTCCATGCAAAGGCTGTCCATTCACCGAGAGAGTGACGGGCAAGCTTTGCAAATCCGCAGGAAAGTATTTTTGCTTCAACCTCATCGGCACGCTCATTTATTATGCCCGAGGTGATATATATTCCGTTTTCGTTTAATTGGTCAAATGCCGCAGGCGCGAGCTTCATGACCGCATCAGCAATGATATTCGCCACTATTATATCCACATGCTCAAATGTGCCATCGAGCAGATTTCCGCATTCAACGGAAATATCAAAGCCGGCGCGTGTCATATTCGCCTGTGCGACCTTTACAGCCTCGGCATCTATGTCTATCGCCTTTACGCTCTTTGCTCCCAGCAGATAAGCGCACATGGCAAGGATGCCCGTGCCGCATCCGACATCCATGACCGTCTTTCCGTTTTCGACAAAATCCTCAAGGAAGCAGATACACATTTTAGTAGTCTCATGCGAACCCGTGCCGAACGCCGCGCCGGGGTCAAGCTCAAGCACGATATCGCCTTTTTGCGGGTCATACTCTTCCCATGACGGCTTGATGACGATATACTTACCGGGCTTGAACGGCTTATAATACTTTTTCCAATTCTCGCTCCAATTCTCGTCCTTTATTTTTTCCCTTATCAGTGAAAGTGTTCCCCACGGGAAATCGGGAGCATTCGCCTTTATTTCTTCAAGACGCTCTTTTATCAGCTTTTCGGCATCTGCGGCGCTGTCATCATCGCTTACGAATCCGCGCACGCAAACCTCTGCGTCGTATGAATCCGCAAGATGCTCGTCGATATAATCCCATTCCTCTTTCGGTCGGTTATACGCCTTTATATCGGAGGCATCTTCGATTATCACACCGCCTGCCGATACTTCGGAAAGTATTTCGGACACCACATCCGAACCCTCAGTCGTTGTTTTTACCGTAAATCTTATCCAATCCATAGTTTCACCTACATGTACATTCCGCCGTTGACGGCAATTATCTGTCCCGTTATGTAATCGGCCTTATCGGAAGCCAGAAACAGTGCAAGCTCAGCCACATCCTTCGGTTCACCGAAGCGCTTAAGCGGTATCTGCTCCATAAGCTCTGCTTTTTCGTTTTCGGAAAGGTGTTCATTCATTTTTGAATTTATCACACCCGGGCAAATGCAGTTGACATTTATTGAGGAATATTCCTTGGCAAGCGCCTTTGTAAGCCCTATCAGCCCTGCCTTTGACGCAGAATATGCCGCCTCGCACGCGCCGCCGCACTGTCCCCACACAGATGAAATGTTTATTATTTTTCCCCCGTGCCACATCATGGAATCAAGCGCGCATTTCGTACAGTTATAAGCCCCCGTCAAGTTGGTATCAAGAACATTCTGCCATTCCTCTTGCGTCGTATCACACAGCATTTTGATAAGCTGTACACCCGCATTGTTTATCAGGACATCGACCTTCCCGTATTTTTTACATACCGCATCGAACATGCTTTTCACACTGTCGGCATTACGCACATCAGCCTGAACGCACATCCCTCCGAAGCTGTTTTTCGGAACATTTTTGTTATACTGAAGCACCGCAAAAAAGCCGTTTGCGGCAAAAGCTTCCGCGCACGCGCTTCCTATATCACCCGATGCACCCGTTATAAGCACTGTTTTCATATAAGCTCCCTTATCACCTTTGATGCCATTAAAAGTCCCGCCGCTGACGGAACGAACGATATGCTTGCAGGCACGGCGTCACGGCAGACGGGCGATTCCTTTGAATACACGACATCAAGATGCTCGATTCCCTCTTTTTTCAGTCTTTGGCGCACGGTGCGGGCAAGCGGGCAATACGATGTTTCCGCTATATCCGCAAGCTCGAACATTTCGGGATGAAGCTTGTTTCCCGTGCCCATAGCCGAGATTATTTTTGTGTTCGCTTCCGTCACGCATTTTATCAAAAGCACCTTCGACGGCACCGAATCTATGCAGTCAAGCACATAATCGTAAGCGGAAAAATCAAACCGTTCCGCTGTATTTTCATCAAAGAAAAGCGGCATCGCTTCAATGTTTGCATTCGGCGCGATATCAAGTATGCGCTCACGCATGACATCGACCTTAGGTCTGCCGAGAGTCGAATGGAGCGCGATAAGCTGACGGTTGATATTGCTGAGGCTCACGGTATCGTTATCCACAAGCGTGATATTGCCTACACCGGCGCGTGCAACCGCCTCTGCCGCATACGAACCGACGCCGCCTATGCCGAATATTATCACTTTGCTTTTTTTGAGCTTTTCAAACGCTTGTTCGCCTACAAGTCCTACCGTGCGGATATTTTCCTCTGCCATGTTTTCGCCCCGATGACATTATTTCAGCCTATATTGTATCATAATACTTGATTCTTTCAAAGCATTTTTGCGTTTTTAGAACAACATTTCTTGTAATTTTTAACTAATATTCATAATTCAGGCAGATTAAGTGGTATAATTCTATAATATAAAATCCATGTAAAGGAGTAAAACTGCCATGCTTGTATTGAAAAACATAAAAAAGAATTACAGCAGTACGGGATTTTCTCTTAACGCGCTTGACGATGTTTCACTTGCGTTCAGAAAAAATGAATTTGTTTCGATACTCGGACCGAGCGGAAGCGGTAAGACAACGCTTTTGAACATTATCGGCGGTCTCGACCAATATACCTCGGGTGACCTTATAATAAACGGCAAGTCCACTAAAAAATTCAAGGATGCCGATTGGGATTCATACCGAAACCATTCGATAGGCTTTGTATTCCAAAGCTACAACCTTATCCCACACCAGAGCGTGCTTGCAAACGTCGAGCTTGCGCTGACGCTTTCCGGCGTTTCACGCAAGGAAAGAAGAAAGCGTGCGGCGGAAGCACTTGAACGTGTCGGGCTCGGTGACCAGAAAAACAAACGTCCGAATCAGATGTCCGGCGGACAGATGCAGCGCGTCGCCATTGCGCGTGCGCTCGTCAACAACCCGGATATCCTGCTTGCCGACGAACCTACCGGCGCGCTTGATACCGCTACGAGCAAACAGATAATGGATTTGCTCAAGGAGGTTTCCGAGGACAGACTTGTTATCATGGTAACGCACAATCCCGAGCTTGCCGAAGAATATTCAAACCGTATAGTCCGTGTGCGTGACGGCAAGGTAGTTGACGACACGAACCCCTTCGACGGCGTTGAGGAAAACAAGGACATTTCCAAAAACAAAAAGACATCCATGTCGCTGTTCACGGCGCTTTCGCTTTCGCTTAATAACCTTATGACGAAAAAGGCGCGTACATTTTTGACGAGCTTTGCCGGCTCGATAGGTATTATCGGCATAGCACTGATACTTTCGCTTTCAAGCGGCATAAAGGCATATATAAATCAGGTGCAGGAGGATGCGCTTTCCTCTTACCCGATACAGATACAGGCGGAGCATGTCGATATGGGCAGTCTTATCACCGGGCTTATGGGCGCAGGTGAAAAAAGCACTCAGCACGATCATGACAAGGTCTATGCAAGTGCCGTCATGTACGAACTGACCAACACGATGAACAATGCCGAGATGAAACAAAACAACCTTGAAGCACTTAAGAATTTCTTTGAAAAAGAGGATTCCGGCATATCAAAGTACGCCCGTGCGATACAGTATGTTTATGATATCCCGCTGAACATCTACGCAAAGACAGCCGACGGTAAATATCAAAAAGCCGACATCATGGAAATATTCTCATCCATGAGCGAGGGCATGAGCGAATCTTCGGGCATGCTGAATATGTCAAGCAGTTTTTCTTCCTACAGCACATGGGCTGAAATACTGCCGAACATGGACGGCACAGGCGTTTCCGAGGTCATTACCTCGCAATATGACCTTATCGCCGGCGTGTGGCCCGAAAGCAAGAACGATATTCTGCTTGTGATGGATAAAAACAATGAGATCACGGATATCACGCTTCATGCGCTCGGGCTTAAATCCACCGACGATATACTCGCAGACGTTATCGCCGCGCGTAACGGCGAAACGGTGGAACAGAAGACCGAAAGCTATACATATGACGAAATATTGGGCAGAACATTCAAGATAATTCCGTCAACCGAATACTATTCCGACACGGATTCCGACGGAGTATGGGAGAATATATCCGACAACGATTCCTCAATGGATGTACGCATTTCCAACGGTCTTGACCTTAAGATATGCGGTATAATCCGTCCCAACGAGGATGCCAACGGCTCATCGAACGCAACCCTTTATTACACGCACGCGCTCACCGACTATATGATCGAGCTGACAAATTCAGCCGATATAGTAAAGGCACAGCAAGCCGAAGAAAACAGCAATACCGATATCTTTACGGGACTTCCGTTCGTAGCGGACGATGAAACCGAAAAAACGAATGCCGAGCTTGCCAACGAAGAAAAAGAGTATTTTGCGACACTTAACGAGCAGAAGAAAGCCGAAATGTACAAAAAGATACTCTCTGTCCCCGACAAGGCGCAGACCGAGGAAACGGTTTCACAGTATATGTCGCAGTATCCCGACAGAGAATCGCTTGAAAAGATGATATATGAACAGTATTCCGGTGCGGCGGGACTTGATGAGGACGCAATACGTTCATTCATCGAAAAGTATTCCGACGATGATCTGCGCAAACTTGTTGAAGACCAGATACGCGAAATGATACGCACGCAGACCGAAAAGCAGGCTGAAGCCGCCATTGCCGCAATAGCCGCACAACCCACTGCGGATGAGCTTAACGTTTTCAAGGCACAGATACTTCAAAAGCTTCCCGATAAAAACACAAAGATGATGTATATTGTTTCCGAATACACCAAGACAACGGCGATACCTCAGCAAAATATAATGATGTATCTCATGGGCTTGAGTGATGCGGAAATAGATAAAATAGCCGATGAGCTCGCGACCAAGACGGCAACGGAAATGTTTGCACAGTACGGTGCATCGGATGCGGCGGGCACGACAACAAAGGTCGCAAAAGCGTTTGATGCGTATGTCGCGACGCTTTCCGACGAAAGGCTGGCCGAAACTTATGATGAGTGCATGCCGCCCAAAAACTCCGATTCAACGCTCAAGGATAACCTTGAAAGGCTCGGCGTAGCCGATAAAAGCTCCCCGTCGGGAATAAACATATATGCTTCGACATTTGCCGACAAGGATGAAATCGCCGCTATCATCAAAAACTATAACGAGAACGCGGCGGAAGAAGATGTGATCAGCTATACGGATTATGTTGCGATAATCATGTCGTCGGTAACGACAATCATTGATGTTATCAGTTATGTTCTTATTGCGTTTGTTTCGATATCGCTTGTGGTATCGTCGATAATGATAGGCATTATAACTTATATTTCAGTGCTTGAACGCACTAAGGAAATAGGTATCCTGCGCGCGATAGGTGCGTCAAAGAGCGATGTATCGCGCGTATTCAATGCCGAAACGCTTATCGTCGGATTTATTTCCGGCACGATAGGAATAATTGCAACTATACTGCTGTGCTTCCCGATAAACGCCATTGTACGGTCGCTGACGGGCATACAGTCGCTTACGGCATACCTGCCGTTGTACGGGGGTATCGCACTCGTGATAATAAGTATGTTCCTTACGTTTATCGCCGGACTGTTCCCGTCAACCATAGCCGCCAAAAAAGACCCCGTTGAAGCGTTGAGGACTGAATAAGATACATTTCCGCGGCAACGCTGTTCCAGCACCCCCCTCATTTTGCTCGCATTTTGAAAAGAGGACAAAAAGCTTTTATCGCGCTTCGCGCAGAGTAAAAATAATACAGTGCTTATGCTGAAATATAGCGTAGGCACTGTGTTTTTTTATTATTGGTTGCTTTATCGTGTCATTTTGAGGTGCACCGAAATTACGAATGTGCTTGTCTGTACTCCGCGGGGCTGACTCCGGTAATCGAGCGAAAAACGCGGGAGAAGTAATTACTGTTTGAAAATCCGACGGCAAATGCGATTTCGGTTATACTGTTTTCGGTATGCGCAAGAAGCGATTGCGCTTTTTTTATTCTGAAACGCTTGATGTATTGTATCGGAGTTTCACCCGTTCGTTGCTTGAAATAGCGGCAAAAATACGCTTCTGAAAAAAACACGCTTTTGGCAAGTGCTTCCGTAGTGAGTTCCTCACTGAAATGTGTTTCTATCTGCGCAATGACAGACTTGAACGATTTTTCACTGTTTGCCGAGCGTGCCAGCTTTTTTGGGGAAAGACGGTACGCTGTGGCGGATGAAATCAGGCAAGCAAATAATTCGTATACGCGGCTCATAATGAAAAAACCGCTGTACAATTCGGGATTTTTGAGCTGTTGTGCCATTGAATCAAATAAGGCTCTGACCTTTTTATTTCCGCACAGAATATGTCGAAAGCAGATATCCGGCAATGACATTGAATCAAGAAAACCTTCCGAAATGTGCAGACAAAGACATTCGGCATCGGTTGGTTTGAACAAATGAACTTCGTTTTCGTTTACTATGATGAGGTCGCCTTCACAGACCGTTATAAGCTCGTTTGAAACGATTGCTGTGAGTGAACCGCTTGTAATAAACAAAAATTCAATTTGACCGTGCCAGTGCGCGTCGTAGCCACGCAAAAAATCCGGACGGGAAAGTCTTGCGGGCATTTTCCATTTCTGAGTTGAAAGTATTTCGTGGCGCTCTGTGTTCATAAAATCACCTTAAGTCAAAATTGTGCTATTAAATAAATAAATAGTTAATGTGCGTATTGCTTGCTTATTATACAATATACCGCGTAATAAGTCAATTTTTTAACATGCAAATTCTCGAAAGGCAATACAATGGAAAGTTATATATCACAACAGTATACGACAAAACCGTACCGCGATGCACGGATCGCTTATGTAACATACGCCGCACTCGGCTATCTCATAGAGCTCTTGACCGATGATGCGTTTCTTGCACAACTTCTGCTGAGGTTGGGTGTAAGCGAATCACGCATAGGAGTTATTTCGTCATTCATATCACTTGCGTTTTTGATGCAGATATTTTCACTGCCGCTTTTGCGCATGAGGATATCTTTTAAACGGTCGTCGATTCTGTTTACAATAGGTGGACTCGCACTGTTTGGCGTGGTTTTTCTGCTGCCGTTGATACCCGTCATGAATACTGCGGTGCGCCTTTTCGGAGTATCACTTATTCTTTTGGCACACTGTTCGAGATATTTCATTTCCGGTGTGCAACAGCGCTGGACTAATGCGTATGTCGATCCGTACAAGCGCGGCTCATTCTCGGCAACAAAGGAAAGTATATCACTTGTGATAGGCATTATATTTTCGCTTTTGACGGGCTTTGCGTTCGACCGATTCCAAAATGCGGGCAAAACCGATACGGCATTCACTTTGTTCGGCATTGCAATATTCGTTATATCCGCGGGATGCTTCTTTTGCCTTGAAAAGATTCCCGCCGGCAACTTTTCCGATTCCACGGGACGTCCGCTGAAGGAAACGCTTCACTGTATGTTCGGCAGTAAGCCGTTCCGCAGAGTGCTTATTCTGACTGCACTTTGGGAGGCGGGAAGATTTTTTACAATGGGCTTTATCGGAACGTTCAAAACCGAAACGCTCGGTATGACGATGCTTACGGTCGAAATAATAAACACGGTAAGCTGTGTGTGCCGCCTTATCGCAACACCATTGTTCGGGAAATACACCGACAAATACTCATTCGTGAGCAGTATCGAGCTTGGACTTATTATCGCACTTGCTTCATTTTTGTGCATTGTGTACACTACCAAAGAAATGTGGTTCCTTGTTATAGGCTACACAGTATTGTTTCAGGTGTGCCAAGCGGGCGTCAATCAAAATTTCCTTAATATATCGTATGCCTATGTGGATGAACGCTTTCTCACGGAAGCGCTTGCTATACGCGCTTCGATAGGTGGTGTGTGCGGATTCCTTTCGTCAAGCGTAGCGGCACTGGTATTCGAGGCGGTGGCGCACTCGGGGTGGGCGGGCGTCGCTCCGCAGCAGATACTCGCGGTAGTATCGTCATTTATGATGGTTGTCACACTTGCATATGCACATTTTGTCGTAAAACCGATGCCGATAAAAAAACAGTAAACTGAATAGAACATAACAAAATGTATTAGACATGATTATTAGGTAAAAATACAAAAAATGATTATTAGGTAAAAATACAAAAAAGATGTTGACAGCTCGGCTACAGCGTGATACAATAATGACGCATGAAAGTTTGCATGAATAATTTTCTTTGTTGAAAGGATGTTAAAAATGAAAAAGCTTATTGTTATTCTGACTGTTATGGTTGTGATGGCTTGCAGTATGGTCACTGTGTCAGCGGCTTCGAAGGATGCGCTTATTGAAAAAATGAAGGAAGTTCCCGCGGCAAATAACGGAATTTTTTACAACGGTGCGGTTGCCGAAATCAAAAAAGCAAAGCTCACGGAAGAGCAAATAGACAAGCTTATAGTGATTCTTGATAAGGCTAAGACGATAATCCCCAAAAACGACGGTACAAAAGCACGTGACTACACAAAGGAACAGCAGAAGCAGGTTATTGATTTGCTTAATGAGGCATGCGAGATAACAGGATATTCTTATAAAATCTTGCACGAGGGCGGCGGATCATTTGAGCTTATAGTTTATACGCCAGAGAAAACCGTTGCTTTTATTTATGATGACGGTCAGCTCGTAGGAAAGACAGGCGCAGAGTTTAATCCCACATATCTCTGCCTTGCCGGTGCTGTGCTTGCACTTGCTTCCGCGGCTGCAGTAATTATCTTCCGCAAGAAGTCGGAAGCAAATGGCTGACGGCGTAAAAAAACGCAAAAACGGCGTGATAGGGCAGATTGTAATGCTCATCACGCCTTTTCTTTTGTACGGTGCGGCAATTTGTCTTCTTTGCGTTTTTATTTTCAGCACATATATTGAACCGTCAACGCTGTGGCATACGGTAATGTCGGGACGCGGAAACGACGAGCTCGTTTATGAAGATATCCGACTTGAGTTTTTTACTCCGAAAACCAAAACCGAAAACGTTGAAAACGGTGAAAAAGTCTATTACGACGCGGCTGATTTCCCGTATTATCCGTGGGCATCGCAGTGGGGAACGATTACGATAGACTGCATCGGAACAAAGGATGTTCCGATATATAACGGAGATACCTCGGACGTGCTTGACCTCGGACTCGGTCATTTCTTCTTTTCAACTTTCCCGGGACAGGGCGGAAATTGCGTCATCTCTTTTCATGTTAACAGAAATAAAGCCAATGGTCTGTACAATCTTGAGGATATTCCGCTCGGTGAACTTATCGTTATAAACGCGACATACGGCAAATATGTTTATAAGGTGACCGCCAAGGATCTCTTTGAAGCTGACGATACCACTTATGTGTTGCGCCAAGGCAATGATATTCTTACGGTGTATACCTGTTATCCGAAGCAGGGACCGTATCGCACGAAGCGTATAGCGATCACAGCTGAATTGCAGGAAAATCTCAGCGATCCCGTATGGAGGTGAAGTCATGAGCAAAAAAACATACGAGAAGAGTATCCCGAAAAAAATATTCAGCTTCGTTATTGATGTGCTTGCGGCTGTTTTGCTTTTGTGCGCGGTACTTGAAACAACAGCAGACATGTATTGGATGCAGCCCGATGCTTATAAGAGAGCGGTGCTTACTGATGAGTTTGATGTTTCGGTCAAACAGCAGGTAGAAAAATCGCTTAACGGAATAAGCGCAATAGTGGAAATTTCACCGGAAACCATTATTGAGGCAGCAGGCATGGATAAGCTCGTGCGATATGAGCACGAATATACGGGAGCGGTATTTACTGCAATGCTAACCGATGAAGAGCTCACGACGGAACCATTCGAAAGCAATGAGCTATACTATACAGTGATGCAAAAACTTGATGAATATTCCCATGAAACCGAGATATCGGGAGAAGATGCAGAGGGCGTGTATACATATATCAATGATACTTTGAATAAAGCGCTCGCCTTTTTGCCACAGATTGCCGTCAAAGCTATAAATACGGTTTCGGGATTTGTCAAAAAGCTGAGTGTTGTTCGTGCTGCGGTTATTCCAATGTGGATCGCTGCGATTTTGCTTATTACTCTTGCATTTGTTATGAACGGCAAAAACAGGATTCTCGATTCGCTTTTCGGATTATTGAGCGCGGCTTGGATAGCATTTACCACATTGCTTATCCCGCTTGTCATGCTTGTAATATACAATATCCCGTCGCGTATCGTGCTTGTGAAAACACCTGTATACTATTTTGTTTTAGGCAGTGTCAAGGTGTTGGTAAATGATTCGGCGTTGATTTTTGGAATAATAGTTGCTTTGCTTACGGCAGCATTAGTCATCGTATCGGTACTTAAGGCTGTTAAGACAAACAAAAAACGTCACGCCGTAAGAGGATTTTATCAGGTTGACTTTGATGAAAACAAAGATGCGGAGGAAATTTAATCATAAGCGAAGAATGGACATTGTTTGGTTTTTTCGTGTATAATAAAGTTTGACAGGCACGCAAATTTGTGTGCCTGTTTTTTATCGGACATTATTTGATCGTCTTGAACGCCGCTCCGATATTATCCGATATGTCGGATGCAGTCATTGAGTATGCTGAAAGCTTTTGTTCGGCGATGCGTCCTGCGGCACCATGAATATATGCGGCAAGCTTGGCGGCTTCATAGATATCTTTTTTGAGCAGCACAGCTCCGGCAAGTATGCCTGCGAGTGTGTCGCCGCTTCCGGCGGTAGCCATTCCCGCACATCCGAACGAGGAAATGCAGTTGTGTTTGCCATCTGAAATCAAATTGTAATTGCTCTTGAGAAGCACTGTCACGTTCGCTTCAGCCGCAAAATGCGATACGTATTCAACGGGCTTACGTGAAAGCTCATGAATATCTGTTTCGAACAGTCTTGATGCCTCTCCCATATGCGGAGTTATGATAACGGGACATTGCGCTTTGCGCAGAATATCAGCCGATGCGTAATAAAGCCCGTCGGCATCAATTATCAACGGACATTTGCACGTGTCGATGATTTCGGTAAGCAGGGCTTTTGTATCTTCCTTTCTGCCTATGCCGGGGCCGAAAACGACGGCATCCTTATCGGATATGAATTTTTTTACGTCATCCCGCACGCATAGCATGACCTCTGGCGCACGGCTTAAATAGAAATCCGTACATTCGCGCGGAACGCAAAGGCTGACCTTCCCTGCCGACGCGCGTAAAGCTGATATCGCGCACAGCGCCCCCGCACCTTCCATGCCAAATGACGCCGCAATGACCCCTACGTGTCCCATTGTGCCTTTGTGCGAGGTGTTCGGGATCGACGGAAGGCATATATCATCTTTTTCAAGATACACGGTGTTGCTTTCGAGAGGAATATTTATATCGCAAAGCGTCAGCTTGCCGCAAACGTCCGCGCCCTTACCGATAAGTTGTCCTGTTTTATATGCTCCGAATGTTACCGTTTCATCGGCGATCACCGAATATACGGCTTCACCCGTCACAGCGTCCAGCCCGGACGGCACGTCTACCGAAATTATGTGCGCTTTACTGCGATATGAATTTATTTTTTTCGCTGCCGCAAGAAATTCACCGTTTAACGTTCCGTGAAAGCCTATGCCGAACAGTGCATCAATAACGCAATCCGGATTTTCGGTAAATTTCTCCGAGGTTTTTATTTTATTGAAAAAGTATGCGGCATGCGCACTTAAATGAGAAATATCGCCAACAACCACAACCGTTACGTTTTTGCCTGCTTTTTTCAAAAGCTCCGCACAAACAAAACCGTCGCCGCCGTTATTTCCAGTGCCCGCAACAACAAGGATATCCGAAAAGCCTTTTGCGCGTTCAAACACGCATTTACCTGCGTCGAACATGGCATCGCGCGGGTCAAGTCCGTTGGCGAAAGCACGTTCTTCGGCTTTTTGCATTTCATTTGTTACGTTTTTCATTCGTCATCCTCCGAAAAGCATCTTTCTATCGCTTCAGAAACGATATCCCAATCAAAGCCGCGCCGTGCAAGAAAGGCTCCTGTTTTGTTCTTTTGCTCGCGGATATCGTATTTCGTATATTTCTGTTTCTGCTTCAATGCAAGACTTACGGCGGAATCAAGCTGTTGCTCGTCATCAATGGCTTCAAGCACATCATTGATTATCTCGTCGCTGATGCCCTTGACTTTCAGCTTGTAACGTATCGCACGTTTTCCTGAGTTGTGCGAATATTCCACAAATGTCTCCGCTAACGCGCTGTCATTTATATAATTCAGTTCTTTGAGCTTTACTATAACACGTTCGACGGTTTCTGCGTCGAATTCCTTTGAAGCAAGAAAATCTCTCATTTGTTTTTCAGATTTTTCCGTTGCGGAAAGGTGTCTGTATGCTTTGCTCAGCGCACTGCGATAGGCATCCTCTTTTAAGATTTCGTTAAGCGGAAGCGAATTTGAATCCCTGCCAGTGGTTATCCCGTACTCTATTATAAGCTCATCCGTCACCGAAAAAGCGTATTCGTCATCGACGAATACCGATACACGCAAAGCGTTATGCTTTTGACGTTCAAGCTTGGTAATTTTCGGCATAAAAACTCTCCTATGGCGCATTTTTATATATTATAAGATATTTTAATATATAATACAACTAATTTTCAATAATCTTATTGCGGTTTTGCGTTTTTTTTGATACAATATTAAACGTAAGGAGAATTTTCACATATGCTGTATTTTATTGTAAACGAGCTTTCGGGCAAGGGCAAGGGAAAAGAAGTCGCCGAAAAGCTCAAAGCTATACTCAAGGAAAAGAAAATTGAATACAAAATGTACATAACCGAGCATTATGCTCACGCAATAGAGCTTGCGAAAGAGCTTTCTAAAAAACTTGATTGCAGCGGACTTGTGGCTGTCGGCGGAGACGGTACGTTCAACGAAGTACTTAACGGAATGGACACGAATGTACCGCTCGGACTGATATCCTCCGGTTCAGGCAATGATTTTATGCGTTCGTTCGCTCCGGAGACAACTGCCGAGGAACAGCTCGACATCATTCTTGCGGGTAAAGTAAGATGTATTGATTTCATCGAAGTAAACGATAAGCGCAGTCTTAATGTAGCGGGTACGGGTTTCGATGTTGACATTTTATTACGTGAAAAGAAATTCCGTAAAATTTTAAGCGGTTCGCTCAGTTACTTTGCGTCGCTCATTGTTACACTGTTTTGTATGAAATTCCGTAATTTCAAAATAACAGTGGATGATAATACGCAAATCGAGACACCGTGTCTTCTGATGGCGATCGCCAACGGAAAATATTTTGGCGGCGGTTTGCCCGTTTCGGTTTCTTCGCGTGTGGATGATGGTATACTTGACCTTGTTTTTGTGAAGAAAATGCCGCGTATAAATATTCCGGGCATGCTCGTTAAATTCTTAAAAGGCAGAATAAGTGAAGTAACAAAGTATGTTTCCACATATCAATGCAAAAAAGTCGAATGTGAGGTTTCACCGACGGTAGCCATTCAGCTTGACGGAGAGCTTCACGACATGCCGCATTTTGTATGTATGATACATTCGAATGAATTGAAAGTATTTGCATAAACCAAACATTAAATGCGGCTCGCCGCTGCGATATGTATAAAAGGAATGATTTGATATGAATACCGTAAAATGTGTAATGCTCGATCTTGACGGCACGGTTTATCTCGGAAACACTGTTTTCCCGTACACTGCCGATTTTCTTAAACGCCTCGACCGGCTCGGAATAAAACATCTTTTTCTTACTAATAACTCATCAAAAAGCACGCAGGCATATATTGAAAAATTCGCGCGTATGGGAATAGCAGCTGATAAAGACACGATTCTCATAAGCAGTCATGCGGCGGCGGATTACATAAACAGCAAATATCGCGGCAAACGCACATTTGTACTCGGCACTGAATGCATGCAAAAGGAAATGAGCGAGCTCGGTGTGAATATCTGCGATTCGGAGCCCGAAATCCTGCTTGCCGGATTCGATACTTCGCTTGAATACGGACGGCTTACGATGTTTTGTAATTTAGTCGCGCAGGGATTACCGTATATAGCGACACATCCCGATTTCGTTTGTCCTGCCGAAAATGGCTTTATTCCCGATCTCGGAGGGCTGATGGAGATGATTTTTGCTTGCACCGGCAGACGTCCCGAGGTGATATGCGGAAAGCCGAACGAGCAAATACTTATCGCGGCGGAGCATAAGACGGGCTTTTCACGAGAAAATCTGCTCATGGTCGGCGACAGACTTATTACAGATATCGCAATAGGCAAATGGGGCGTGCGCACGGCGCTCGTGTTAAGCGGAGAGGCAAAGCTTGAAGATGTTGATACAGCACCGATAAAGCCCACTTACATTTTTGACACCATTGCTGAGCTCGGAAATCAACTGGAAAAAGCAAGATGAACAACAGCATATACATCATTTTTTCAGCGACACCGTTCAAAATGGGAAGCTTTATACGTTTTTTTACACGCGAAAAATACAATCATGTTTCGCTGTCACTTAACGGCGATTTTTCCGAAGCTTATTGCTTTGCACGGCACTATGTCAATACCCCGTTCTATGGAGGACTTGTAAAGGATTCATCATCCCGATACAAATATAAAAAGAAGCTTGCCGATATAGCGGTATGTGAGCTCAGGCTCGATGAAGATAAATACAACGCGATTGTCGGAAACATACGAAACATGTATGCACACCGCGATGAATATGTATATAATACGTTTTCGGCGATATGCGCGCTTTTTAAGTGCAGGGCAATAAAGAAAAATGCCTATACATGTGTGGAATTTGCGTCAGATATGATTTCAACTGTCGACACACGTATTGATACAAAAAAGTTTTATTCCGTAATTTCGCTGATGAGTATTTTTGCAAACGAAACAGTATATGCGGGAAAATTTGATTTTCCCGTGTACGACGATACAAGCTACAGTGAAAAGAAAAGTATTGGATTTGCAATATCACACACGCTGTCAAATTTTACGGAGTTGATAAAACGATGAAAAAAAAATTCTTTCGTATAATATTTCTTTTTTCTGCAACAGCTACATGTATAATCGAATTTGCGCTTATAGTAATTTTGCACAGAATCGTGGCGACGCTCGTACCGTTTATCGCAACGCTCATGCTTAACTACGCTTTTTCGGATATAGCCGCTGACAAAATATCCAAGTATATTGCGGCCATATCGCCTGATGAGCTTAAACCCGATATATGCGATCCGGAGATAAAAAGCGTAGCACTTAAGCTTGAACGGCAGAATTCACTTATCGACAGTCAGATGACCGAGCTGAAAAGAGTGAAAGCGGAATTTTCCGCAATGGTCGACAACATCGCCGAAGGGCTGATAGTTGCGAATACAGACGGAGATATCATCATATGCAATCTGCCTGCGAGAAACATTCTTGACCCGCACAGTAAGTTCAACAACGTACTTGAACTCAGCACGGACGAGGTTTTCTGTTCGACGGTCAATTCTTCGCTTGCAGGTGAATCGGCACAGGGTAAGCTCAACATCGGCGAAGGCATATACAGGATCTATACAAATCCATTGACTCTTGACGAAAAGCTTTCGGGCGCTGTCATACTGTTGCTCGATGTAACCGAGCAGGAAGCCCGTGAAAAGATGAGACGCGATTTCACATCGAATTTTTCACACGAGCTCAAGACACCGCTTACGACTATATACGGCACATCGGAAATCCTCGCCGAAGGAATAGTCAAGCCCGGCGATGCACCCAAATTCCTCAAGAGCATCCACGATGAAGCGGGTCGGCTTATAGAGCTTGTAAACAATATCATCAAGCTTTCGCAGACAGACGGCACTTATTTCAATGAACAAAAAAGCTCGGTGGATTTGTTAGTATTGGCAGATACTATAGTAAAGCGGCTTGAAGCCTCCGCCGAACCGAAAGGTATATCTCTCAATCTTACGGGATGCAGTACGACCGTTTTGGGCGTATACGAAATCCTTGAAGAAATGATCTATAATCTTGTTGATAACGCGATAAAATACAATGTTCCCGGAGGCAAGGTAGACATAGAGATTTCGGATTCTCCGCAATGTATCAAAGTCAGTGATACGGGAATAGGTATACCTCCGCAGTATACCGGCAGAGTATTTGAACGATTCTTCCGGGTGGATAAAAGCCATTCAAAGACTGTAGGCGGCACGGGACTCGGACTTTCGATAGTAAAGCACGCCGCAAGCTTCCATAACGCCAATGTCTCTGTGGAAAGTATTCCGGGGCACGGCACGACAATGACAGTAACATTTTGATTTTGCTCTTTTGTGAAATCTCCGCACGGGGATTCCGTCCACAAGCCCTTCTGCAAGAGGCTTCGACTTTGCCATTCCGTACTCTTTTTTTGAAAAAAGCGGGGTGAAAAGCTTTTGTTAATTTTTTAAGCAACTGTATATGCAAGAAAAATGCTGAGTTTTCGCAGTTTCTCGATAATGTCCTTGCGTGGAGTGACGTGATAATTTAAGTGAAGCAAAAGTAACAAATTAAGGGCTTTGATAGCTTTCTGTTCTTTTTTGCCTTATTCTGTCGCCGATAAGCATGGCAATAGGAACGGCAAACAGCAGTATTATATTGCCGGGGACGAAAATATATTCTGACAAAACTTCAAGATTATCGCTTGTTCTGCCCATCATGGGAACAAGTGTTATAACGAGCGCAAAATACGGAAAAAGCACTTCTTTTGAATTATGTGCATGTGTGCATGTTGCAAGTAATTTCAGCATTGCACTGCTGATAAAGGCAATCGTAATAAAATCGGAAAGAATCCACAGCGTTATTATGAATGCTTCTATATGCTGTAAAAATTCGCCGACGGATATTTGTTTGACAACTGCGAAGAAAGGGTAGGGAAGCTTTTCGACGACATAATGTCCGAGATTTCCTATTACGTCGACGAACAGCCAAAGCGTCATGAGTGTTCCCGATACTATCGTATAAGTGCTGTATTTCTTAAATTCTTCCTTTGCAGTGATGTCGTCGGTAAAAAACAGCACCAGCGTTATATATCCGAAGCTTGCAAGTGAAAACGCGGTCACATATGCTATGCTTTGCATGTTGTTTATCGGAATGAGCGCATTCATATCGACATCAGGTGTCAGAAATGCCAGGAGAGCGACTCCTACGATCGTCATTATCGGCAGGATTATTTCATTCATACGTGCAAGTGTCGAAACGCCGTTGCGGAGTGCGTAAATACATATCCCGGCCATTATTATTACAAAAACTCCGATATCAATATCGCTGTATATCGAGCTTGCCACACGCTGCGCATAATATCTTGTCTGGAGCGACACAAGCAAAGTCCCCCATACAAGATATATGCCGGCAAAAACTTTTCCCGCAACGTTTCCGAATGAATATTTAAGCTGACAGTAAAAACTGCGGTTGTTTTTCAAAAGCGAAGAAATAACGAATGAAAATGCGAAAACGGTTATTCCGACAATGAGAGGAGCGATCCATCCGCTTTGATCGGCTTTACCCGAAACATATGACGAAAACAATCGCACGGCAGGTGAAAACACGGTGCTCATAATCAAAAGCACCGCCTGCTTGGAGGACATTTTATTCATTTATCAGCCCTCCGAGGATATCCGGGAACGAAATATCAAAGAAAACTCCCGCCAATCCCGCGATGATACACGCTCCGCATACGGAATAGAACAACAGCTTGTTTTTTACGTTTTTCAGTACAAAGATTTTTATAAGCATCCAAATCTCGACAGAGATAAAAACATATTTCATTCTAATTTCCCTTTTGCTTGACGGGCTTTTGCACCGTCTTAGATTTATCAAGCTTTGTTTCCGTGTTGACCGAATACCGTATCAGCGGAAACATTTCACTCCATTCGCCGTGTTCGACGGCATGTGGATTGCTTTTTTTAAAACAATCACCCAAAAGTGTAGCATCGCATTTGTCGGACATCAAAATATCAAGAGTTTCCGTAATATTTTCGGTTACTTCATTGCTTAATGCGCGGCACAGCTTCCCGGACGTCTTATCGTCAAATTTATTGATTTCCGTACCTGCCTGAAGTATTTCGGCATCAAGCAAGACATTTATACTGAATATCCCGTTGTCAAGATTGACCTTTGTTTTGCTCCCGGTTATTTTAAGTGTTACATCGGTTCCATTAAGCTTTAGCACCGATATATGGTTTTTGACCGTATCGTTCAAAAAATTTATCGCGAGTGAATTTTCTGCGCTTAAAAAACGGTTGATTCGGTCTCCCTTGAAAACACAGTATCCGCCGAAATACGGCTCATAAATGTTTTCACAAAGCAAATATGGTAAATATACTTCACGGAACGGGTCTTCAAGCATTTCAACGACCTTCGAAAGCTTGATTTTGCCAGCTACCGATGTGCTTTCTACAGAGACGAGCAAACTGTCAACTTTTTCGGAAATAACGTTTTCCGTATTTTGGCTTAAGAGCTCCTCGGCGGTATTGTCCTTTATTACTACTATCGGAAGGTCAAACCGCATTTCAGGCGAACGCACAAGAAAATCAACGGTGTCGATAATGCCGTTGCGCGCGAAACTTTCGCTGAATATTATCGTACTTATCTGTCCGAAGAAAAGTCTTTTATCGGTCTGCGCTTCAAGCAATTCCATTCCCTCAGAGAGCGTTTTGCAAGTAACGGAATAGCTTTCGACTTTTTTGCTTTGTGTCTCATCATTTTTTGACGGAAGCGGGATCCCGACGGTCACACGCAGACCCGAATCGGCGGAGTCAACACCGATCACTGTAACAAATGCCATCTCGTCTATCTGTGCATTATCCCGGCAGGAGCATAAAACAAGAGGGATAAGCAGTAATGCAATCAATTTTTTCATTTTCTTCTCCGTTTGTTTTTTACATTAAGCTCCTGCGGACGCATCGTGTTAAGCTCGTCCGGAACGACGAGAAGCGAATCCTTTATCCTGAATTTTACGCCCCCCGCGAACGGCACAAGATAAGGCACGCCGAAGCTTTCAAGTCCTGCAAGATGTGCAAGCATGAGTATGCCGCCGGCAATCACACCGAACAAGCCGAGTGCCGCGCCTGCGACGGTTATTATCACACGCCACAGCCGCAAAGCGTTACTGAATTCCTGATTGGGCATGGCAAACGAGCATATCGCCGAAACAGCTACGATTATTAGTGCGGCAGGAGACACAAGATCAGCGGAGATCGCCGCCTCGCCTACGACGAGTGCTCCCACTATCGACACCGCCTGTCCTGAGCTTTGCGGCATATGCAATCCTGCCTCTATCAGTACTTCAAACAGAGCGAGCATCGTCAGCACCTCAAATATCACAGGGAAAGGTACGCCCTCACGTGAATCTGCTATCGACAGCGCAAGCTTGCCCGGAAGCATTTCACAATGGAATGTAGTCAGTGCGACATATCCGCCCGGCAAAAGCACTTCAATCCCGAGTAAAAAATATCTCAGCAAGCGCACTACAGACGAAAAAATGAAATTTCCGGAATAATCCTCGGGCGTTTTCATAAATTGCGCAAGCGTTGCCGGAAGAATGTAACCTATCGGTAAACCGTCGGCAATAAGCACACAGCGTCCTTCAAGCAGACTTGCCGCGATTTTGTCGGGACGTTCGGTGACAAGCACCTGTGGGAAAAACGAATAAAGGTGTTTGCTGAAATGCTGTTCTATTACTCCGGGAGTGATTATTCCGTCGATATCCATTTCTTCAAGCCTGCGCTTGACATCCGCGACCAACCCGGCATTTGCGATATTTGCCATATACAGTATAGAAACGGCGGTATGAGTTTGCTTGCCGGTTGTGCGCTTTTCAACTTTCAGATCTGCACTTGCTATTTTTTTGCGCAGTAGTGTTACGTTGACCTTCATATCCTCGACAAAGCTATCCTTTGATGCTTTTACCGAGCTTTCCTCACTTGGCTGTTCTACAGAACGCTTTTCGGCTTTGCGCACGTCGAACAGATACGCGCCCTCACGCGATATCAAAGCTGCTCGCCCGCGCAGGATACCGTTTACCGCTTCTTCCTCACATTTAAGCTTTTCGACATCGCAAAAAGAAATTTCACCGCTTGCAATAGCATCGTCTATGCTTACTGCGCGGCGAAGTTTTTCGATAACAAATCGAGAAAGCGCAGTCGTGTCTATCATCCCCTCGATGAAAAACACATGACAAATGCCGCCGTAACAGCGTATTGTGCGGCTTTTGAAATCCGCACACGATTCAAATTTTGATATGATGTTTTCGTAATGTATTTGCATTTTATCACCTTAACGTATTGTTTGTGCAAAAAAGGAAAATATACGGCTTGACGGTAATTTTATTAAATGCTACAATAGCATAAGGAAAACGAGCTTATAATGGTTCGGCTTGCTTATGCTATAGCATAGCGCATGCATACGAACACCGATGTGACGGGGCATATTTTGCGCTATGCTTCGTTAAAATACTCGTGAATACTTCCCGTATTCACTGCGTTTTTGCCTCGCCTATCGCAAAATCTGCTCCCGGCACATTCTTTGACCGAAAAGGATGAGAAACGGGACGGATTTTGGTGCGGAGGATGCAGAAAGGCTGGAGCCTTTCAAAGACGACAAGCCGTAATACGCCCGTTTATCGCCTTTTCGGCGGGTTCGTATACGTGCGCTATGCTATATCTTCGGTGATGAGTTATGATGAAGTTTTGGGTAAGAATATATAAGGACAACAAGTTGATGTGCGATGCGGTATGTGATACGGATATCGCGCTTTCACCTGCTAAAATGCTTGAGGACGGGCTTAAAAAGTGTTGCTATGAGCTCGATTTATCGAATCCGATAATCATGAAAAAACATATAACTGATATAAGGATGTATTCGCTTACGCGGTTCCTGCCGGACGATTTTCCCGAAAGCGTTGATTTCGATAAAATGGAAATAAATGTTTTCGATGATTCGAAGAACAAAAAGCGTATATAAAAAAATATTCGGGTCATAATAATCAGCGAAGGAGTTGATTGTTATGGCACTTGATAAAACTGCGCTTGCGCTGACTATTATCGGTTCGCTTAACTGGCTGCTAGTAGGTCTGTTTTCATTTGACCTTGTCGCATTCATATGCGGCAGCGGAACTATGTTGGCCAGAATAATATATGCAGTTATCGGTATCACGGCAATATGGTCTATAACGCTTTTGTTCAGACGCATAAAGCCTGTAACCGAGGAATAAAACTATTGATATTATCTCCCGTATGGTGTATAATCTTACCGTACGGGAGGTATTTTTTTATGACAGTATATTTGAGTGAATTTAATAATCTTTTTGAAAACGATGATGCCACGCTCGCAGTGATAGAAGCTTTAAGAAAATGTAGGGAGTTTAATGCCGAAAAGCTTGTGCTCGATAAAAAAGAGCTCCATTTTTATGAACGGTATGCGTTCAACGCAGATTATTACATATCCAACAATGATTCCGGCAGAAAATCAATAGTTTTTCCGATAACAAATATGAAGGATTTTACCGTCGACGGCTGCGGTGCTTCACTTATCTTTCACGGCAAGGTGTTGCCATTCGTGATCGATAAAAGTGAAAATATCCGTCTTGAAAATTTTTCCGTGGATTATCAATATCCGTTTTTCTTTCAGGGAAAAATCGTATCATCGGACGAAAGCTTCATAGAACTCGAAGTCGATAAAGAGCATTTTGATGCGCGTGTCGAGGGCGGCGAAATGGTGTTCACTTCTCCTGACGGCTGGTGCTTTTCAAGAAAAAAACTGTTGAATTGCGAATTTGACGTGAAGACGGGCGCACCGTCGCATTATATACCGCCGTATATCGCGTGCTTTGATGATAACGATGACGGCTCGTTCCTTAAACACATGTACAGACATCTGAAACCGGTGCAAAAGAGCGAAAACATCATCCGCTTGGAAGGCAATTTCGGGCATGTTCACAACGTCGGGAATTATTGGGTATGCACCTTCTGTCCGAGAGATAATCCCGGCATTTTCGGAAATAAAACAAAGAACATAACGATAGAAAACGTTACGCTTCATGCAACCGGCTCAATGGGATTTATTTGCCAGCTTTGCGAAAATGTTTCAATGAAAAATCTAAAGACCGTACCGCGCGAAAACTCGGGACGCATGCTTTCTGTCAATGCGGATTCGACACATTTTGTAAATTGTCGTGGTTTTGTACGTTATGATGGATGTACATTTTTGAATATGCTCGATGATGCGGGAAACTGTCACGGGAATTATCTCAAGCTCGCAAAGAAGCTTGATGCTCACACAGTTTTGCTTTCGTTCGGACATCCTCAGCAGCAAGGAGTGAACATTTTCGAAAAAGGCGATAAGATACGCATAGTGGACAATATGACCATGTGCGCAGTTGCTGTTGTAACGGTAAAAAGCGCAGAGCTTATTTCGAAAAACTTCGTGCGGCTTGAAACCGAGGAAGCTCTTCCCGAAACCAAAGACAGCTTCGCTTTTGAAAACTTCACAGCAATGCCTGAGCTTTACATAAATAACTGCGTGTGCGGCGCAAACCGTCCGCGCGGCTTCCTGCCGTCGACATGGAAAAAGACGGTTATAACGAATAATACATTCTACAATATGTCGTGCGCCTTGCATTTTACTGGTGATTGCAACGATTGGTTTGAAAGCGGTCCATCGGAAAATGTAACGGTAAAAAACAACAACTTCCGAAATTCGGCTTATGCGGGCGGCGCGGCGATATGCATAACACCGAATGTAAAAAACGGTGATAAGCCATATCACCGCAACATAACAATAGAAGATAATGTTTTTGAAATGCACGAAAAACGCTTTATTGTCGCCGACCGTGTCGAAAATCTCACTGTTCGCAATAACCGTTTCGTGCTCAATGAAGCATTACCGTCACATGGGGCTATTGGAGAAAACGGAATGAGTATATCCAAAACCTGCGTTAATGTGAAAGCGGAAGAGCTTCGGGAGATATAGCATTAAGAATGTCGAAAAGGATTGTACAAATGATGCGTCATAGCGATCAATTCAGCAGTGCAACGGTAACATCGTTTACGTTTGTGCCGGTAGGGCCTGTGAATATAAGCCCGTTGACAGCGGCGAGGGCATTGTAAGAATCGTTGTCGGTGAGGGCACGGAAAACGTCGATATTCTTTTCTTTCAGACGGGCGGCAGTGCTCCCGTCAACATAGCCGCCTGCGGCATCGGTAGGACCGTCGGTGCCGTCGGAGCCTACTGAAAACAAATATATATTTTTATTACCGATAAAACGTGATGCGGAAAGCGCAAGCTCCTGATTTCTTCCGCCGAGTCCGTTGCCGGAAATATGAACTACGGTTTCTCCGCCGGCGATGATCGCGATTTTCGCATTTTCGCTTAAATGGGAAACTGCTGCGGAAGCGATGAATGAACCTGCTTCGCGTGCTTCACAGCACATACGGTCGGTGAGTATCAGCGGCGTATAGCCGAGCTTTTTACATTCCTCCGCAGCGGCGGAGCAAAGCTCGCGTACGCTTCCGGTTATGTGTGTTTTGACATTTTCAAGAGCTTTGGGCGTTTCATCGTCAAGTGCCGCAAGTGCCTCGGACGAAAGCTTTATTCCGTATTTGCTCGTTATTTTAAGCACGTCGGCCTTTGAAGTACTGTCGGGATATGCGGGCCCCGAGGCTATCATGTCCAGCGGGTCGCCGATGATGTCCGACAGCACGATGCTGTGGATTTTCGCCGGCGCGCAGTGAAGCGCGAAGCGTCCGCCCTTTACACGCGAAAGATGCTTGCGTACCGTGTTGACTTCGGTGATTTCGGCACCGCAGGCGAGTAACTGTTCGGTAAGTGATGATAATTCATTTTTGTTTATGTAAGGAAGCTCAAATAAAGCGCTTCCGCCGCCGGAAAGCAGAAACAGGACAGTATCGTCTTTTGTCAGTGAATCGGTCAGCTCCAGAGCTTTTTCGGTATAGTAAAATGAGGCGTCATCCGGAACGGGATGGCCGGCTTCACCTACGGTAAGCTTACCTATTGCGCCCATGGAATGTCCGTGCTTGGTAATTACTATGCCGTCAGTCACGGCGTCTCCGAGCTGTTTATATGCGGCATCAGCCATTGTCCATGCCGCTTTGCCAACGGAAACGAGAATCAGTCTTCCGCTTTGATGCTTGCTTAAATCAAGCTTACATAAAGCTCGCTTTACGGATTCTTCCGGGCGCACATGCTCTATAACGGCACGGATGATATTTTCACAAAGAGACTTTTTATCCATGTTTTCAACTCCCTTGAAAAAATTATAACACGGATATCTGTATTTGTAAATCATATTGATTTTGAAAGGAAATGATAAAATGTTCAAAATAGGATGCCATCTTTCGGCGTCGAAGGGGTATTTACATATGGGGGAGGAAGCGGCATCGATAGGCGCGAATACCTTCCAATTTTTCACACGAAATCCGCGCGGCGGAAGCGCCAAGCCGATGGATAAAAATGACACCGATGCTTTTATCGAATTTGCACAAAAAAATCAGTTTGCAACAATACTTGCGCATGCGCCGTATACGCTCAATGCGGCTTCGACTAATGAAGAAACACGCACATTCGCTTTTGAGGTGATGAGCGACGATATGGAGCGGATGGAGTACACACCGAATCAGATGTACAATTTTCACCCGGGAAGCCATGTCGGACAGGGAACAGAAAAGGGAATAGAGCTTATAGCGGATATCTTGAACCGAGTGCTTAAGCCCGGGCAGACGACACTTGTTTTGCTTGAAACGATGGCGGGCAAGGGAAGCGAGGTCGGCTCACGCTTTGAAGAGCTGAGGGAAATAATCGACAGATGTGAGCTTAAGGATAAGCTCGGCGTATGCCTTGATACATGCCATGTCAACGATGCGGGGTATGATATCGTCAACGATCTTGACGGCGTGCTGACGGAATTTGATAAGGTGATCGGACTTGAGAGGCTCAGGGCGGTACATATAAACGATTCGATGAATCCGCTCGGCGCACATAAGGACAGACACCAAAAAATAGGGCAAGGTTATATAGGGCTTGAGGCTTTTAAGCGCATAATAAATCATCCGGCACTCAGCGGACTGCCGTTCTATCTTGAAACACCGAATGAGCTTGATGGCTATAAAAATGAAATTGCACTGCTGAAAAGCGTCTATGAGCAATAAAATGCAAAAAACTTTGTTTCAACTCTGTACAATTAAAAAAAAGTATGGTACAATATACAAAATATAAAATGCGATTATTCGGAGGAATTGTAATGATAACGTCAGACGAACTCAGAAAAAAATTTATTGATTTCTTTCATTCAAAGGAGCATACGGTAATTCAGGGAGCTTCTCTTATTCCCGAAAACGATCCGAGCGTACTGTTCACCACAGCCGGCATGCATCCGCTCGTACCGTATCTGCTAGGT
>JAZRXI010000021.1:0-17719 GCA_045600145.1 Clostridia bacterium
GAAGTTTTGCTCAAAGGCGAAAAGGATCCTACCCTGCTCCCGCCCTTCAGTTGCCATTCACTCAGGCACACATTCACAACAAGGATGTGTGAAGCAGGCGTAAATGTAAAGGTCATACAGGATATGTTAGGCCATGCCGACGTCAGTACGACGATGAACATTTATTGCGATGTGACCAAAGACATGAAGAAAAAAGAGATGGGCACGCTGGGTGAATTTATGAAAATGGTGTATGCTTAATTCCACTACGCCACTACTACGCCAAAATGCCGAAACTTTACAAAAACTTATGAAGAGTTACGGCAAAATCAAGAATCTGCAAATGTCCGAAACAACGGGAAATAAACGGATATGAACCGTTTTATCATTCTTCGGGCAAGGGTCCCGACAATGAAACCTTTGGACTGAAAAACGGCGCAAATAGGCATTTTCAGATACATTAGAGCCATATGTTAGTATTGAATACTCTCGGAAACGGCATTTAACCGGAAACAGATCGTGCATTATATTCGACGACAGGTGGACTGCGCTGATTGCATCTGTCAATCAAGTCAAAGGAGAACGACATGAAAGAAAAACTGAAGCTCTTCGGAGAAAAACTCAAAAAGACCGTATTACTTGAAGACGATGATATTCTTTGGCGTTCGGAAATCGAGGGCAACCGACTGACGACAAACGTTCAGGTATTTCTTGCGATCCTGCTTGTCGGCACATTTTTTGCCACAAAAGCAGGTCTGTTTGTCATCGACATGAAATATATGCTGCCCGTAACGGTGTTGGGGCTGATCGAGCTCTTTATCCCGTTTGCTGTATGTAAGCTGTTCAAGGGTGAACGGAAATGGATCAAGGCGATGCTTCTTCTCAGCATCGTCATTGTGTGCGCACAGGTCGATTCAGTTCTTACATACGATGTGCCGATCATCATGGCTATCCCAACAGTGCTGTCTATTCGTTATTACGACAAACGTGTTACTATTATCACCGCTGTGATTTCGGTCATTGCCTTCGCATTTTCCTGCTGGTACGGCTGCCTGCACGGACAACTGAATCTCAGTAAGGTTCCGATGCTGACAGGCGATGTCGTTACAATTGTGAATAATTCTCTGCGGGAATCTGTTGAGCAGTGCGGATACGATGTTCATGCCTATGTCCTCCGTTCCTTAAGGCTTGCCTTCCTCCCCAAGCTGATGATATTCTCCGTAATCGCCGTTATCAGCACGGTGATCGCCAGTGTCGGCAGAAAGCTTGTCTTTGCAAGGGACTATGAATCAAGAAAAAATGAAAGAATATCCTCTGAGCTTGACCTTGCGGCAGATATTCAGGCAAATATGCTTCCCAAGATATTCCCGCATTCTATCGGAAAAGTTGATTTTTCCATGTACGCCAAGAATGTTCCTGCCAAAGAAGTCGGCGGAGATTTCTATGATTTCTTTAAGGTCGGTGAGGATAAGCTCGCCGTGGTCATGGCGGATGTTTCGGGAAAGGGTGTCCCGGCGGCGCTGTTCATGGTCATAGCCAAAACGCTTATCAAGGATCATGCACAGCTCGGTCTCAGCCCGGCAGAAGCGTTTACACGTGTCAATAATATCCTGTGCGAGGGCAATGATGCCGGCTTGTTTGTCACGGCGTGGTTCGGTCTTTTGGATCTGAACACCGGGAAAATGACCTATGTGAACGCGGGGCACAATCCTCCGCTTATTCGTATTAACGGACAGTATCAATATCTGAAGTGCCGCGCCGGCTTTGTTCTTGCCGGAATGGAGAACATAAAATACAAAGAGAGTGAGATAACCCTTGGAAAGACCGACGGCATTTTCCTCTATACCGACGGTGTGACTGAAGACACCGATATTCACAGCGAGCTCTACGGTGAGGAAAGGCTTCTTCACTTTATGAACGATCATGCTGGAGAAGAGCCCCGGGAAAAGATATGCGCCCTATTGGATGATCTTAATAAATTTCAGAACGGAGCCGAGCAGTTCGATGATATCACCATGTTGGAGTTCTCCTTCAAAAACTCTGACATGCCGCAATAAGACCGTTTTTCGCCTTTTCGGCGGGTTCGTATACGTGTGCTATGCTATACATAAGGTGTATTATCGTAAGTAGGACAAGGAGAAAAAGTAAGAAGGGGGAGATAAAACAATCAAGGTAAAAGGAAATATTTGATTCCGCATTAGGAGGTGCATTTGCAAGTATGGATAAGAATGTTCGGGCGGAGAGACGCGGATGACGAACATCGTGTCATCTGCCGAACGGGCAACATCACGGTGTTGAAAACTGTCGGAACACTGAAAAAATGAAAGGGGAAACATATGAAAAAAATAAGTTTATTTATTTGCGTTTTTATTTTAACTTCTGTAATCGGCATGTCTGTTTCGGCAATCAAAACGAAAACGGACAGCCCGTTTGTTTTGCCGGAGGATGACGGTACGGGCTATCCTGTTACCGAAATAAACGATTCATACAGTTGCAATGAAGTAGTTTTCAGCATCAAAGTTCCGGAGAATATTATATGGCTGGACGATAAAACTTTTTATAACTGTACGAATCTGAATCAAATCAAACTGCATTCAAAAGTGCAGTACATAGGCGAAAAAGTGTTTGAAGGCACTGCATACTATAATGATTCCGATAATTGGGAAGACGGAGTGCTTTATATCGGAGATTGTTTGATAAAGGCAGATCCGGATAAGATCGCGGAGGATTATACAGTCAAAATAGGTACAAGGCTGATAGCAGCAGGTGCGTTCAAGGATTGCGAAAGACTTAAGACGGTCACGGTTCCCGCCACGATAGAATATGTAGGTGATGAGGCATTTGCGGGAACGTTCTATTATAACAATGAGGAAAATTGGAGCGATGATACGCTTATTCTCAGTCACTTGCTTATTGCGGTCAAGGAGGAACTGAGCGGTTGTTACGCTGTTCCGGAAGGTATCGTAACGATTGCCGACAGCGCGTTTTCACATTCAAAGGTAACGGGAATATCAACGCCGCCGTCGCTGAAGCATATAGGAAAGGATGCCTTTTTTGATTGCAGTGAGCTTGCCTCGGTACAGCTTAACAGCAAGGTAAAAACACTCGGATGGGGTCCGTTCAGAAGGTGCGATGCTCTGAATGAAATTATAGTTGATAATGATAACGATTGTTTTGCGGTCTCGGACGGAGTGCTGTTTAACAAAAGTTTGTCGTCTGTCATCAGATGTCCGGAAAAGAAAGCGGGGAATGTCGTTCTTCCTTACTCTGTGATAAAAATTGAAGCGTTCGCGTTTGAGAGGTGTATCGGGATAACATCTGTACAAATTCCCAAGGGGTGTATATTTATCGGTGATTCCGCGTTCTCGGCTTGTGAAAGTCTGAATGATATAATCATTCCCGAAACGATGGAGTATATCGACAATAATGCTTTTTCGGGCTGTATAAAATCAGATTCCGTCGATATTCCTGATAATGTCGGTTATCTCGGCAAATCCGCATTCAGCGGCTGTTCGAATCTCAAGGAAGTAAAGATAGGAAACGGTATCAGTGAATTGCGGAACAGTTTATTTGGGTCATGTGAAAAGCTGAATACGGTAACTCTGGGCGATAATATCCGCAAGATCGATAAAACGGCGTTTGCTTTAACAAAGTATATTTCCGATGTTTCAAATTACCGCAACGGCATGCTCATCGTGTCGGACAAGTACTTGATAAAGGTAGCAAAAGATGTCTCGGAGTGCCACGTCCCGTACGGAGTAAAAATAATCGCGGACGGCGCGTTTGAATATCCCGCGGAGGAAGGATGTATAAGTAAGATATATCTTCCCTCGTCCGTTTCCTTATATGACATGGAAGTACTGGACGGTATAAACGAAATACCCGTTTATTATGACGGAAGGCTTTCACGATTTGTTAAAACAACGGAATTTGACCGTAGCGGCGTAAATCTGTTTACCAACGATTTTACAAAAGGAATCATTATAACAGTCATACCGACAGTAAGCTTTATACTGCTCGTGGTATGTGTATTGATAATAAACAGTATAAAAACACGCAAAATATGCGCCCAAACGGAGGAAGAATATGAAGAATATGAAGAATATGAAGAATAAAACTTACAGCATACTGCGGATAGTATTATCCGGGGTCGCGCTGCTCGCATTTGTACTCCTTTCACTTTACAATATTTTCAGCTACACACCGTTTAATACATACGGCTGGCGTTCACAGCTACTTAAATATCTGTTTTTACTCGTTCCTTTCGCGGCGCTCTTTGCTTTCTCGATTATGGAACGGAAATTGAAAAATATAAACGGCAGGACATATATCACGGGATTGTTCGGGATATATCTTTTGCAGGTGATCGCCGTGATCTCCTTGGGCGGAACGTCGGAGTTTACGTTCTTCTGCTGCAGTACTATCAACCGCATTTCGGAAATCGTTATTTTTATTGCGATCATCCGCGCGGTGATGCTGGTCATTGTCCCGATAGCCAATAAGCTGTTGCTGAAAATCTATTCTTTGGGAATGACAGCCTTTTTGATTTTGATGTTGATTTTAAATTTGTCATCGGAATATTTTATAATGGGTATTGGATTCGAAATGGCTTTTGCGATGACAGTTGATATTCTTTTCCATGTGGCGCTGTTTTTCTTTAATAATCTTATGGATAACGACAATAAATCAAAGCTTTGGTCAGCGTTTTTCGGAATATCGCCCAAGTCGCCTTTCGAAGATGCGTTTTCGGATGACGATGAAGATGAAGATGACGAGTACATAGAAAGCGATAAAAGGCTTGCTTTTCCGAGACCGAGTTATGCCGATCAATATAAATTGCTCTTTATTGACGCGCTCAATAGCGAGGATGAAAAATTTCTTAAGACAAATGAATTTTTGCGGGATTTGACTTACGGAAAGGTTCTTGGAAAGGACGGTCATGTATACACGAGGGATGAATTTGCTTTCCACATTAAGGTCGTTGCCGAACAAGCGGAAAAACTTCAGCTTAAAAAGCCGGATTTGGTTTCCGAACGCTTTGTGAATTTGATAAATGCGCTCATTGAAGAAAAGGATTCGGAGGATTTCAAAGCAGACGTTATCAACGTTGCCAAAACCCTTCTTGCGGACAGACAGCCTTGGTGGAACATAGAGAAAAATCCGTATTCGGATATTTTCGACGATTAATGATGCTTGATATTGAAAATGAAAAATTTGAGATGGATTCTTTTGATGAATCATGAAAAGTCTATTTTTGAACAATACTAATATATTGACATTATCAGCACTATGGATTATACTATGAAATAATAAATTTTGACATACGAGGTGAAAGTATGAAGCTTAAATATGAATTTGAGAATGTGGAAATCGACGGAGAGATCATGGCTGTGCCGGTAGGGGAAAATTCGGAGGATCTGCATGCAATGTTGCGTCTTAATGAAACTGCGGCGTTCATTCTTGAGGAGCTTAAGGAAGATACTACGGAGGAAAGCATAATCGAGAAGATAAAAAGTGAATACGATTGCAGCGGAATGGATGTAGAGGAATATGTTCATTCGTATATCGAAAAGTTAAAGGAAAACGGAATCATTGAATAAAAGGACATCGGCAGGTTTGCGGCATTATGAACGGTGTGCGACTGCCCGAATTTTCGGAGAATAAAAATGGACGATAATAAAAAATCAATTTTCAGAAAGCAGTCTCTTGAGCGTGTTTCATCGCCTGAGGAACTCGACAATTATCTTGTGGTCACACGCCCCGGAATATGGTTTACGCTTATTGCGATAATCGTATTGCTTGCAGGCGTTTTTGTGTGGTCTGTGCTCGGTCGACTGACGGTCAAAATGAATGTAGCCGTAATATCGTCGCAGGACATGGTGTTTTGTTATATCCCGCTCGATAAAGTCGGTTCACTTGCCGAAAACTGCTGTGTTACCATAGCGGGAGAGGAATACTCACTCAAGGATATAGGCTATTCTACGCAGGTCATAACGAGTGACACCGACATAAATATTTGTATTGCCGGCTCACTTATGGAAGGAACTTTTGTAAAACCGATGGCGGTAAAGGCAACACTTCCCGAGGGAATTTACGCGGGAGAAATAATAGTTGAATCGATAAAGCCGATTTCCTATATTCTTAACTGACGGACGCGGAGAATAATATGAGTAAAAAAATAAAAAGTGTCGTGACCTCAGGGGTTGTCAAGGTGCCGATAATCATGCAGCTTGAAATGACGGAGTGCGGTGCGGCATCACTTGCCATGATCATGGCGTATTTTGAAAAATGGATGACACTTGAACAAACACGTCAGGATTGTGACATCTCGCGTGACGGTTCAAACGCGGGCAACATTCTACGTGCGGCACGAAGCTATGGCATGGAAGCACATGCCTTTTCTGCCGATGTTGACAGTGTTAAAGAAGAAGGGCCGTTTCCCTGCATAATTCACTGGGGCTTTAACCATTTTGTTGTGCTTGACGGTTTTAAGGGAAATTATGCTTACATAAATGACCCGGCAAGAGGCTTTGTCAAGGTCACAATGGAGGAATTTGACAAGCAATACACCGGTATTCTTATAGCCATTGAGCCGGGCAAGGACTTTGTACCGTCCGGCAAGAAAAAATCGGTGTTTCAATTTGCCAAGGAACGCCTTAAGGGAACGGAATCCGCTGTAGTGTTCGTGGCACTCATTACAGTTATCGCATCGCTGTTTACGGTAATAAGCCCCGGATTTTCGCGGGTATTCCTCGATAGGATACTGAAAGGTGAAAACGCGAAATTCGTAAGCGGGTTCTTCATATTTATGGCGGCATTCGTGGCATTGCAGATAGCCGTAAGCTGGATACGCCAGATTTATATGATGAAAATTCAAGGCAAAATGGCGGCGGTGGGCAATACGTCGTATCTGTGGAAGGTGCTTCATCTACCGATGCAATTTTTTAATCAGCGTCTTGCCGGCGACCTCGCCAACCGACAGACGATGAATGCAAGCATCGCCAATATACTTATAAACATGCTCGCACCCGTCGTGCTTAATTTCGGCATGATGGTATTCTATCTTGTCGTAATGATACGTTACAGTGTTTTGCTTACATGCGTCGGCATCGTTTCGGTAATAATCAATATTTTTATGTCGCGTTATATTTCGGCTAAGCGTGTCAACATAACGCGTGTTCAGACACGTGACGCGGGCAAACTTGCGTCAAGCACGGTTTCGGGAATCGACATGATAGAAACACTTAAATCGTGCGGCGCCGAGGACGGCTATTTTGAACGTTGGGCAGGCTTACAGGCCAGCGTGAATACACAGAACACCGAATATGCAAAGCTCAATCAGTATCTCGGCATAATCCCGTCACTTGTTTCGGGACTGTCGAGTATTGCCGTACTCGGTCTCGGCGTATGGCTCGTGCTTAAGGGCGAATTTACTGTCGGTATGGTCATGGCGTTTCAATCGTTGCTTTCATCGTTTACGGCACCTGCGAATATGCTTATAAGCGCGGGGCAGACCATACAAGAAATGACAACGCAGATGGAACGTCTTGAGGATGTTATGAAATATCCCGATGATGTTGTTTTCGAAAACAAATGTCAAACCGATAATGTTGAAAAGCTCAGCGGACGGCTTGAAATGAAAAATGTGACGTTCGGATATTCAAAACTTGGTGAGCCGTTGCTCAAGGATTTCAACCTTACACTTGAGCCCGGCAAGAAGGTAGCATTTGTCGGTGCGTCCGGTTGCGGAAAATCCACGCTTGCAAAGCTGATTTCAGGTTTGTACCGTCCGTGGTCGGGAGAAATACTCTTTGACGGCAAGCCGATCTCCGAAATAGATCACGATGTGTTTACCGGCTCGGTATCGGTAGTCGACCAGGACGTTATAATGTTTGATGACACCGTTTCGGAAAATATAAAAATGTGGAACTCGTCGATTGAGGATTTTGAGGCGATACTTGCCGCACGCGATGCCTGCATACACGAAGATATAATGCTTCGTGCCGACGGCTATCGGCATAAGCTTCTCGAAAACGGTAAGGATTTTTCGGGCGGACAGCGTCAACGTCTTGAAATAGCACGTGCGCTTGCACAGGAGCCCACGATACTTATTATGGATGAAGCGACTTCGGCACTCGACGCAAAAACGGAATATGACGTTGTAAAACGAATAACCGATCGCGGAATAACGTGCGTCGTAATAGCACACAGGCTTTCGACGATAAGAGACTGCGATGAGATAATCGTGCTTCAAAAGGGGCGCGTTGTGGAACGCGGTACACATGATTCGCTTTATGCGCTCGGCGGGCTGTATACAAGCCTTGTCGCAAATGAATAAGGAGGTGCGGAGTTTTGAGCTGGTTTGAAAATCAGGTAGCTTATTCCAAGCTTAAGGATGAAGAAGCACTTTCGGAAGCGTATATAAATATTGCCGGCGCGATAGTAGGACATAAGATACAGCAGGCATGGCAGGATGAAAGCTTTGCCGCTAAGACTGCGCTTGAGGATATTTGCAAATATTACCGCTTGCGTCCGCGTGAGCTTCCCGAAACGATAAAAGATCTTAACGCACAGCTTGATTATGTGCTTCAACCGTGCGGGATCATGCGCCGTACAGTCAAACTGAAAAAGGGTTGGCATAAAAATGCAATAGGTGCCATGCTCGGTGTAAATAAAAATGACGGGAAAGCTGTTGCTCTTATTCCCGGCAAAATGGGTGGATATGTTATCCGTGACCCGGAAAGCGGTAAATTTATCAAAGTAACGGGAAAAAATGCAGATATTATTGATGAAGAAGCCATAGCATTCTATCGGCCGTTTCCGCTTCGACCGATAACGATAAAAGACTTTTTGCATCATATGCAATCTTCACTTGATTTTGTGGATTTATTCTGGTATTTGGTCGCGCTCGGCGTCTCGACGCTGCTCGGTATGCTCACGCCGAAGCTGACAAATATCCTTTTTTCGCAGGTAACAGAATACGGCAGTATGCAGCTTCTGTTAGGCGTCATCGTATTCATGGTAGCGCAGACGGTATCACTGCAATTCATAGCCGGAATAACATCGCTGTTGCTTACAAGAATCAATACGAAGCTGAGTCTTTCAGTACAGTCGGCATCGGTAATGCGTTTGTTTTCGATGCCTGCGGGCTTTTTTAAAAAATACACCTCAGGTGAATTGAATCAGCATATAGAATATATCAATCAACTTTGCAATGCGATAGTTGCATCGGTATTTTCAACGGGGCTTACGGGAGTGTTTTCGCTTGTTTACATTACTCAGATTTTCAAGTATTCTCCGTCACTCGTGGCGCCTGCACTTCTTATAACGCTTGCTACGCTCGTGTTCAGCGTCATAACGGTGTTTATCGGCATAAAAATAAGCAAGCAAAACATGGAAGTCACTGCGCGCGAAAAAGGTCTTGTATACTCTATAATAACGGGCATACAGAAGATACGTCTTTGCGGCGCTGAGAAAAGAGCGTTTTCACGTTGGGGAAACGTGTATGCTGAGGAAGCACGGCTTTCGTATTCGCCGCCCAAGATAATCCAGCTCAGCAGCGTTATCACCGCCGGCATAAGTTCTGTCGGAACGGTTATTCTGTACTTCAGAGCGGCTGTCAGTGGTGTGAACGTTGCGGATTTCTACAGCTTTTCGACCGCATATGCGTATATATCTGCGGCGTTTGCGGCATTTGTGGGCGTAACGCAGACATTTGCTTCGATAAAACCTGTTTTGCAGATAGTAAAGCCTTTGATGGATGCTCAGCCGGAGCTTGCGGAAAGTAAAGAAGTCGTAACACGACTTTCGGGGAATATAGAGCTTGCGCATCTTTGCTTCAAATATCCTGACGGGGACCAACTCATCCTTAATGATATTTCACTTAAAATAACCCCAGGGCAGTATGTAGCCATTGTAGGTGAATCAGGTTGCGGTAAGACCACCCTTTTAAGAGTGCTTCTCGGCTTTGAAAAACCGCAGAAGGGTGCCGTATATTACGATGGTAAGAACCTTGATACTCTTGATGTAAAATCACTGCGGCGCAAGATCGGCGTTGTAATGCAGGGCGGCAAGCTGATGTGGGGAGATATTTTCTCAAATATCACCGTTTCGGCGCCGTGGCTTACGCTCGATGATGCGTGGGAGGCAGCTGAAATCGCCGGTATGGCCGATGACATCAGAGCGATGCCTATGGGCATGAATACCATAATTCAAGAGGGCTCGGGAGGAATTTCCGGCGGACAGAAGCAACGTCTTATGATCGCGCGTGCAGTTGCGCCGAAGCCCAAGATACTTTTCCTTGACGAAGCTACTTCTGCACTTGATAACATTACGCAGAAAAAGGTTTGCGAAGCGATGGATAAAATGAAATGCACGCGAATCGTTATTGCACACAGACTGTCAACGATACGTCAGTGTGACAGAATACTTTTACTCAAAGAAGGCCGTCTCGTCGAGGACGGCAGTTACGACGAGCTTATTGCCAAGAATGGTTTGTTTGCAGACCTCGTAAAACGGCAAATGGTAAATCCACAGTAAGGAAAACGCGGCAAAAGACTTTACTGCGCTTTGCGCAGAGTAAAAATAGCACAGTGTCTGAGCAAAAGTCATAAGACACTGTGTTTTTTGTTATTATTTTACTTTTTGCGGACAATTACTTTGCTTTCTGCCTTTTGCTTTAGGCAAAGCGGCGCGAAAAACAATAAAAATTATTTGTCAAACTTTTCACAAGAATTGTTTGTCGGGGGGGACGGAGTCACAATGTTACAGCTCGTCGGGCTCGGGAATTTGGAATTGTTCGGAATACATTTCCTCCTCGGGAATATCAAAATATCTGTCGATACCCTGCATGATCGGATGGCCGGGTGCAATGTTCCACAGCCGCTCTTTCTCGATTCCGCACCACAGGAGTCCATACGGAGTTCCCATCAATCGCTTGAACAGTTTTGAAAAATGCGCGGAATGTAAAAATACTGCACCCATGCCGCAGTTGATGTGCCTCTGCACACACTCGACCACATCGTCGGGCACAAGACTGTGCGCTTCGTGCGTCCACCATATGAGTACATCGGTCTCCTCAAGCACGCTTTCGGAAAGTCCGCAATCCGGTATGATGTTGCCGTCTTTGTCGAATAGTGTCGCCCTGCGCACTGAAATGTCGTCACAGGTAAGAAAACGCGCTATCGTCTCATGTATGTCGTCGGATAGACCTTTTTACGTCGTCTTCAAGTCGCTCATGCTTAAATTCGTTAAAAATAGTAACTCGTATCATTTTATGAAGTTTTTCATGAATGACGATGTCGGCCAATAAGGGTTGTTGCGCATCACCATCAGCACCTTACCGCTCTTTTGCGTGCTATCCCGCATTCTTTCGGCTTCCGCGATACTTACTGCATGAATGAAAAACTCAAATACGGTGAAATCATAAAAATAGAAAGTAAGGTAAGTGATAACAGCGTTAAAATGCTGAAAAATGTGATAAAACAGGTGCAGGACGTGTCGGGAAATATGCGTTCGCATGAGGCGGCGGAAAAGTGTGGATATTCAAATGAGTATTTCTCGCGGATATTCCGCAGTGTCATGGGAATGAGCTTTTCTGAATATGCGCGTTCGGTGCGACTTGCAGAGGCGGAACGCCGTCTGAAATGCACAGATGACAGTGTTACCGTAATCGCGAGCTTGCTCGGCTACTCCACGACAAGCCACTTTATTGAGGATTTTAAACGTGAAAAGGGTGTTTCAACGAAAAAGTACCGTAATATGAGCTGAACGCCACATCAGTCGTTCCAATATTCATATTTCTGGACTCCGCCCATTGTCCCCACTCGCTTTTTTAAAGAAAGCGAGGTAAAAGCGTTTTTCTCAAATGTAAAGCTATCATTAAATTCATCAATTATAAGGTACTTGTATTCTTTTTATTCTGCGCGAAACGCAATTGAAATTTTTTGTTAGAATTGTTAGCGGGGGGGTGGGGCAGAGTCCAACTGAAACGCTTATCTTACTGCTGCTTTGTCGAGCATCAACTTGTCCGCTATCAGCGCGATAAATTCGCCGTTTGTGGGTTTGTCGTTTTTGCCGTAGACCTTAAATCCGAAAAGCTGATTGATATTTTCGATTTTGCCGCGTGTCCAAGCGACCTCAATAGCGTGGCGGATCGCACGTTCGACCTTGCTTGCACTCGTGTTGAATTTTTTCGCTATGCCAGGATAAAGCTCTTTTGTTATGCGGTTGATAGAATCCGGATTGGCAATTACCATTTTTACCGCTTCTCTCAAAAAATGATAACCCTTGATGTGCGCGGGGATGCCGATCGAAATAAATACACTGCTTATGCGTTCATCGAGCGTTGCCTGCTTGGAGCCTGTTCCTGTTTGAACGGGATATGTAAGCGGCATTCCTTTTTGTATGGCAATGATGTCCTTTATACGACTTTTGATGTTTTCTTCATCAAACGGCTTGGCAATAAAGTATTTCACTCCGAGATTCAGCGAGCGAAAAATGAAGTTTTCCTGCGTCAACGCCGAAATTACTATTGTGTCCGGCATAATGCTTTTTTCCGCCAGATACTCCATTACACCAAAGCCGTCAAGCTGCGGCATAATGATGTCCAGCAAAACGATATCCGGATTTTGATGCGCTATCATATCAAGCGCTGTGATCCCGTTCGCTGCCGTCCCTACCAGTGTAACATTCTCCATGCTCTCAACTATTGCGCTGAGCTTTTCCCGTGCTTCTTGACTGTCATCTGCAATCAGAACCTTTGTGTTTTCCATTCTTACTCCTTTTCCGCCGTGCAATTTTTGCGCACGAGCGATATATTTTTTTACTTTACTGCCATATTTTACCATTTATGATAAGAAAATGCAACACCTTTTTGGTAATTTTTAGCAATTTTCGCTCGACAAAATGCTATTTCTTTTGCAATGACAGTTTATATTGGCTCGGAGTAAGTCCCGTAAAGCTTTTGAACGCCTTGGAAAAGTGGCTGATTCCGGCAAATCCGCATTCAAATGCTATGTCGCTCATGCTTGTATGATCGCTCAGCATCAGTCCCTTTGCTCTTTGTATTTTCAGCATCATCATGTATCTTGCGGGCGGCATGTTGAATTTTCGTGAAAAAAGTTTTCTGAAATAGACACAACTGATACCGCATTTTTGCGCCAGCTCCGCATTGGAGATCGTGCCGTATGAAATATTTTCTTCCAAAAATCGTATAGCGGGATCAAGCTTGGAAAATGTTTCCGCAGAAATGTATTCGTTCGCATTCTCTTCCACTGTATGAGCTAACACCGCATAGAGACAGCTCAACGCCGTAAGGCGTCCGCTTTCCTTCCCGAAAGCAAGTGCGCGTTCCGCCCTGCGAAAGAGCTTTGCGAATTCATCGGCATTGCTTAATGTAAATACAGTCAGTTCATTCATATTTGCTTCCGCGACATCAAATTCTATCATGCAGCATTCACCTGCTTCCGCTATCAAGAAGCTGTAGCTTATGTTTTTGGGCAAAATCACAAGATGCTCTTTGTCTGAAACATATTCTTTTCCGTCATATAAATACACCGTCCTTCCGACTGATTTTACCGCCACGGCATAATGCTCACGTCCGTTGCGCTTTGAATGTGCGCCCGCAGGTAGGTTTATCCTGTTGCATGCCTTGATATCGGTTATTATCATTTCATACAAATTATTCTTCATATTATTCGCTCCTTTTTCAGTATTATATTGATAATATCTGGATATGTCAAATATTCAGTTCAAAAATTCAGTATCAATATGTATAAAATTATCACTATAACTATTTACATATCCCGCAAAAAGCGTTATACTTGTTCAAAAAGGAGCTGATAATATTGAAATCATTTGCAAATGCCCCGTCACCCGTTGTGGCAAGCGTGGTCAGAGAACGTAATGTCCGTGATGCGATAGCCGCAATACGCAACAGCGAATGCGCCGGTGCGACGGGAATCGACCTTCATCTTTCGTGCCTTGATGAACAATACAAAAATGTCGAAAATATAAAAGAAATAATATCGTCATCGCGTCTGCCGCTGCTCGCCTTGAATTACAGCCAGACATACGAATACGCAACATATGATTCCGATGAGGATAGCCGTATCGAATTGCTTGAAATGGGCGCCGAAGCCGGTGCTTCCGCTGTCGATATGCAGGGCTATTCGTTCAATAAAGACGTTAAAACTTCATTCCGTGAAGAATACGCGACGGAAGAAATGCTGTTCGCCCGTAAAAAGCCGAACGAGGTCGCACTTGACCCCGAAACAGTCACAAAGCAAGTCGCTTTTATCGAAAAAATGCACGCACACGGTACTGAGGTGCTTCTCTCATGCCATACGGGAGTTTATCTTTCCACTGACGAAGCCGTTTCACTGTGCAAATATTTTGAAGCCACCCGCAAGCCCGATATAATAAAGCTTGTCTGTCCGTGCAATACCGACGATGAGCTTGCCGAAAGCTTCCGCACGATGATAACACTGAAAAAAGAGATTTCATGCAAGGTACATTACCACTGCTCGGGTGCAAAGGGAAGGATCACAAGAATAATAAATCCCATGCTCGGCGCACATCTCGCATTTTGCATCGAAAGATTTTCCCCGAGTGCGAATTTCGAACAGCTTGACCTTCACTCGTACGTGAACGCGATAAACACACTTGAATGGAGACAATAATGCAAAAAATAAAAATCGGGCAAATCGGAATCGGACATAATCACGCGGCATCGCTTATGGCGGCGGCAAGAAAACGTCCCGACCTGTTCGAAATAATAGGCTTCTGTGAGGACAACGAACAAGTGCTGAAGGAGCGCGGCGGTTTAGCGCAATACGCAGGGCTTACGCGGATAAGCGAGCAAGAACTGCTGAATAAATGCGACGCGGTATTAGTGGAAACCGAAGTGCCGTATCTGACAAAAACCGCGCAAAGATGCATAGACGCCGGCAAGCATATCCACATGGATAAGCCCGCAAGCGGCACACTTGAAGAATACAAAAGGCTTCTAGATGACGCCGAACGCAAAAAGCTTACCGTTCAGCTCGGGTACATGTACCGTTACAATCCCGCCGTAAAAAAGGCCTTTGAACTTGCACGCAACGGCACGCTCGGCGAAATAACGATGATAAACGCCGAAATGAGTACATATCACAGCAAGCAGTATAAGGAATGGCTGAGCGGCTTCAAGGGCGGTATAATGTATATACTCGGCAGTCATCTTGTCGATATCGCGGTGTATCTTTTGAGCGAGCCCGACAGGGTAACAACATTCTTGAAGCATACGGGCTTTGACGGAATTGATTATGCCGACAACGACCTTGCCGTGCTTGAATACGGCAACGCGCTTGTAAGGATATTCGTTTCGTCGGTAGAAGTGAACGGTTGGGGACGCAGACAGCTCGTCATTTCCGGCACGAAAGGCTGTATCGACATAAAGCCAATCGAAAACATCACACACGCAACATTTTCAACGCCGGAGATAGCAACCGATCCGTATGAGGATATGAAAGAAATACTTGATATTGAGGATATTCCCAAAGATAGCCGCTACGATGAAATGATAGATGACTTCTATCATTACATTTTGGGTGAAAAGGAAAACCCATTCTCATACAAACACGAATACTCAGTACAAAAGGTACTTATGCAAATATGCACAAATGATAATAATATTTGATTCAAATATAAAAAAATAACGGAGAGTGAAAAAAATGGATTTTACAGGAAAAGTTGCTTTTATTACAGGCGCGGGCGGTTTCATCGGCTCGGCTAATGCCGTAAAGCTCGCACGGCTCGGCGCGTGCGTAGCCGTAACGGATATCAATGAGGAGACCGTCGGCAAAACAGTAAAGAAAATAACCGATATCGGCGGCAAAGTCATCGGTATCCCAACGGATGTAACAAGCTCTTCAAGCGTGGATGAGGCTGTAAAAAAGACGGTCGATACATTCGGCAGGCTGGATATCATGCTCCACGTTGCCGGCGGAAGCGCAAGAAGCCAAGCAAGGGTGCTTACAGAACAGTCCGACGAGGTCATCGAACGCATACTCAAAGTCAATCTGTTCGGCGCATTCTGGGCGAGCCGTGCCGCCGCAAGACAGATGATAGCGCAGGGCGACGGCGGAAAGATACTTTTGTATTCATCTACCATCGGTTTTATGGGCAGTAAGGGCTGTGTTGATTACGCCGCGGCAAAGGGCGGCATAAGCTCCTTTGCAAAGGCACTTGCAAAGGAACTCGGCGAATACAAAATAAACGTCAACGCCATTGCCCCGGGAATCGTTATGCGCCCCGAGGAAACGGGCGGTGACGCGCGTGCGCTCGACACGAATCTTTTCCATGAAAAATGTACTGCTGAAGATATTTCCGAGCTTGCCGCGTTCATGGTCTCAGACGAAGCGAGATTCATAACGGGACAGACATACATAATAGACGGCGGCAGAAGCCTTTCATTAAAGGGCAGTGACTGATCGGAGAGTGTGTTTATATGTATGCAATGCTTATTGACGAAGCTAAAAATCTTGTATGGTCAGAGGTTGCCGACCCGGTTCTAAAGTCCGACGAAGTGCTTGTTGAAATAAAAGCCGCCGCACTCAACCGTGCCGACCTGCTCCAGCGTCAGGGCAAATATCCTTCGCCCGAAGGCTGTCCGCCGTGGATGGGACTTGAAATTTCGGGAATTATAACCGAAATGGGTGACATCGCAAAGCAAAAGTGCAAATATTCAATCGGCGACAGAGTATGCGCTCTGCTCGGAGGCGGAGGCTATGCGCAAAAGGCTTCCGTGCGCTACGACATGCTCATGCCGGTGCCGCGCAGCTTAAGCTTTGCCGAAGCCGCGGCTGTACCCGAAGCATTCGCAACGTCATACCTCAATCTTTTTATTGAAGGACACCTTGAAAAAGGTCAGACAGCTTTCATTCCCGCAGGTGCAAGCGGACTTGCGAGCGTTGCCATACCTATGGCAAAGGCGTTCGGCGCATATGTCATAACAAGTGTGCTGTCGGACGAGATCGCAAAAAAAATATCCGACCTCGGTGCGGACAGAATAATAAACAGCGCTGTTGAAAATGTTGCCGAGGTGCTTGCGCATGAAGCGGAGAACGGTCATCCCATCAATGTGGCGATGGACTGTCTTTCCGGCAAAGCCTTGGGCGAAAGCCTGCCGTTCATGGCACGCGGCGGATATTGGGTGGTAATCTCCACGCTTGCAGGCATCACGACGGAAATACAGCTTCGTCCTCTGCTCACAAAGGGACTTCACCTTGTCGGGAGCATGCTCCGCAACCGCACGCCGGATTTCAAGGCATTATTACTTTCGGAGCTTGTCGAAAAGGTTTTTCCGAAAATCGAATCCGGCGAAATACGCCCGCACATATACAAGGTTTTGCCGATGACGCAGGCGGAAGAAGCACATGTCATTTTGGAAAGAAGCGAAAACGTCGGCAAGGTGGTGCTGTCGCTTGAATGAAACGCTGTTGACAGCGTCGCTTACTTTGCAAAAGGTACTTGTGCTGTTCGCATTTATCTTTATCGGCTATTTTATGAGGTCGAAAAAACTTTTGGGCGACAAAGCGCCTTCGGTACTTTCAACGCTCGGAACGTATGTATTCTACCCGGCGTACCTGATATGCAATCTGTCACAGAATTTCACTGTTGCTACGCTTAAAAGCAACGCGGGACTTTTTCTGTTCGGGCTCGGATTAGTCGTCGTCGAGCTGGCTGTTGCATTTGTGTT
>JAZRXI010000022.1:0-4045 GCA_045600145.1 Clostridia bacterium
TCGAACCCACGACCTCTAGCGTGACAGGCTAGCGCTCTAACCAGCTGAGCTACCGGACCAATATGGTGGGAACAATAGGGCTCGAACCTATGACATTCTGCTTGTAGGGCAGACGCTCTCCCAGCTGAGCTATGCTCCCGAACGCTTTCTGTTTCAAAGCGTTGTTATTATATTATACGATTTTGATTTTGTCAACCACTTTTTTGAAAAAGATTTCACTAATTTTCAAAAGCGAAAACTCCACGCTCGGCGCGAATGGTAAATGCTCCGTTTGCATCTGTCAATGTATCGTTTTCGGGGTCATAAATTCTCCAGTGGGCGCTCGTTTCAAGTCTGATATCGCTTTCGGTCTTATTTATGCAATACAGAAAACGTTTTCCGCAAAGCATTTGCGGCGAAATATATATTCCGTCGCAAACAAAATCCGCCTGTGGAGCAAGATATCCCGCAAGTTCTTCAAGTTCAAGCAGTGTATAGTCGAATTCAATGTCGAGCCTCTTCCCCTCTGTATTATATTCGGGAAGTCTGCCGATGAATACAACTTTTCCGCCTCCGAGCGCGATTTTTCTTATCTGTTCAAAATCGCTTTGAGGAATAATTTCGATAAAAGGAACGATAAGTGTGCTTATTTCTGCGTTTCCGCAAACAATTTGCGAAGATATTTCCGCCTGAACAAGATGGTCGGAATCTATCACCGTGTAATCGTTACCCGAAGAATAAATTATCTCCGACAACTTCTCGAATGAGTTTTCAAGCTGTTCTGCCTCAGGATAGAAGTCGACTTCACTAACATGCTCGAAGTTGTCCGACGCGAACACGCTCTGCATAGCAGTGATCGGGTAATAAACGCCTATATCCGACGCGAATCGGGAATTGCGCAGGACGGTCAGCAAACGTCCGACATATCTGTTAAGCTGTATGCGCTTTTCACGTTCCTTTGTAAAGAAGTATCCGTATGCGTTATAATGCGTTATTCCGGAAAAAATGATATATGTCGAAAGTGCCATAAATTCCTTGAAGGGGTCTTTTTTCACCTTTTCCGTCCAATTGACGGGACATATTTCAAGCATTACCGTATTATGCCCGTTAAGATGTGCAAGCGAAGACGGGTATTTTCCCGCAAATGAGCAAGCAGTGCCGAAACCGTTACCTCGACCCCAGAATTTCTGTCCGTCGGCGCAGAGTAGGTCGCCGCCGGGAATATCCTGTCCCCCGACGACACGCATATAATCACCATAATAGCCCACATGAAATTCAAGCCCCTCTTCAAGCAGAAAATGTCCCGATGAAAGTGTCCCATGTTCTTTTGCCCAATCTGCCACCTGATTTATATAGTTTTCTCTCGCCATACGTGAAATAGTTTCATAATAATGTATCCTCGTCAGTTTTGCACGAAGCGTTGTCCCCGTGAACAGCTCCGCAAGATGCGGCTTTAAATCCTCATCCCACAGCTCTGCATACTTTTCAAACAAGCCATTCGTATACGGAACAGGTATACAGGTAAAATCCACTTTACCGCGTGCAAACGAAATGACTTGATGCGTAAGCACGGGTTCATCGGTAAATATCGCGTAAAATGCAGATATGTTCATGTATTCATCAATAGGCTTCAGTCCATGTTCGATATAGCTTTTTACAGCTTCCTCGCTCATGTGGTCAAGATGCCCCTTTGATGCGCCCGTCTCCTTTGCGGTTTCGTCAATATGAAGCGAAGCAAAAAAGCATATCAGTATTCCGTCATTTTCCGCGATACTGCCGTCTGTCACTTCTGACATAAGCTCATACGACGTCGAGTATAGCCCCGCAAATATCAGGTCATCATTTGCAAGCTTGACTTTCTCACCTTTCTTGATTTCGCGTTTTTCAAAGTCAATGCTTTTTGCAAAAAACTCGGGATGATCTTTTACCGCATAGCCGTTAGCAAGTCCGCTCGGATAGTAGTAATCGTCGTACATCCACGCACGCATACCTTTTTTGTGCGCATACTCCGCCGCGTTTTTGAGCTTTTCAAGATTCGCTTTGTTATAGACCCATTCCTTATCGCACCATGTCGTATTTGTGACGATACCTCCGGCTTCATCGTCCGACAAATTGTCCAAAGTGTTTTTATAATCGCTTTGCGCGTCGCACAAATCATGACATATCGGATATATCCTGTACTTTTTGGCAGGCTCGTGCAATGCTTCAAACAAATCGTTTTCGTTTTTGAAGCTGTCGGTAAATTTTTCGTACATAGAATAAATCCCCCTTTGAGATATACATAAATTGTATACTCACAAAGAGGAAAAGTCAAGCATTAAGTCAGCTTTTGCATATCCTTTTTCAGCTTTTTGATGATTCTTTTTTCAAGCCGGGAAATATATGATTGTGATATGCCCATTTTATCCGCAACTTCCTTTTGCGTAAGCTCACGCGGACAGTCGATACCGAAGCGAAGCTTTATTATGTTGCGTTCGCGCTCGTTAAGATTTGTCAAAACCTTTCGAAGCGCACAAATATCGTCACGTTCATCCATGCCGCGGTACACTACATCCGGTTCGGTACCGAGAATATCCGAAAGCAGCAGTGCATTGCCGTCCCAATCGACCTTGAGTGGCTCATCAAACGAAACCTCACCCTTTATTTTTGATGTTCGTCTCAGAAACATGAGTATTTCGTTTTCAATACAGCGTGAAGCATATGTCGCAAGACGTATCTGCTTATCACCATTATATGTATTTACCGCCTTGATCAGCCCTATCGCACCGATGCTTGTCAAGTCCTCAACGGAAATTCCCGTATTTTCGAATTTTTTAGCTATATAAACGACGAGTCGAAGATTATGTTCTATGAGTAGTGACCTTGCCTGCGGATCGCCGTTTTGCAATGCTTCAAGTGCGCGTGCTTCCTCCTCGCCCTCAAGTGGCGGAGGAAGTGTCTGCCCATTCCCGACATAATATATGCTGTTTTTGAACAGCAACGCTTTAAGTCTTTTAAGTAATCTGAACATTCACACACTCTCCCCTATAAGATCCGGATGCAGAAGTGCCTTAAAGTTTTTCCCGAAGTTCTGGTCACACAGTGCCACTATGCAATCCACAGCGACTGTTCTGTCGCTGTATGTGACCGTCGCGTCATGCGTCCGAAAACCGAGCAGTGCGCCGTCCTTTCCTACGGCACTGTACGGTATAATGACCGGCATTTCGTTTGATGGTTCGAGAATCGCCGAGCGCTCCACGAGCACGACCGGGACGCCGTTATAATACAGCGAATTTCCGCTGTCTACGAATGCTTCTACCGTAACGCCTTCCACGCTGAACATTACTGTATTTTCGGTCATGTGCTTTTTGCGCATCAAATACACTCCGGCACGGTACAGCGATACCGAAAGCAAGATGCACATAAGCGATACAAGCATAAGTGCATCGGAAGAATATATCATTCCGTTTTCTGTAAAACCGCCGTCAGCAAGCGTCACAAGCCCGTAGAGCGTTCCCGTAACAGCAATGGCGGCAAGCATCCGCTCAATAAATTTTATGATTTCGTGACGGCAACGGTTTGTTCCGCTCTGCAAAATCCCATTTTTTATCCCGAAGCATATTATTACCGTCCCCGCAAGCGAAAGTATTCTTGCCGCGCCGTCAAATCCGTGCCACAGAGGCATCACACATGCGTAAAGTGCTCCGAACAACGACGCAAGCCACGGATGCTTCGGCTTGCTGTTCGTCAACCTTCCGCACAGCATAAGGATAAAATAATCAACAGTAAGATTTTCAATGAATACTATCTCTATGTAAACCGTCAATACTTTCACTTCCGTTTATATCTTTGTTTTTTCTCTTGCACGAATTATTTTAAGTATCGACGCATGCAAAAAGTGTCGTTCAGTGAAGTAAAAAGTCTTGAAAATTACGGAGAATAATGGTATAGCATAAGAGAGTCGAACCCCGATGCCGAAAACGGCTGTTTTTTGCAATCTTAAGATTCGTCGTCCTCGTAATATGTCTTATATTACTTCGTCCTCCTCATCAAATCTTGCAGAAAAACATCACGTTTTCGGTGCGAA
>JAZRXI010000023.1:0-100191 GCA_045600145.1 Clostridia bacterium
TGTTCGCCCGCTTTGTATTACAAGAATCAAATGAACGTGGTTTGGCATCACAACGTATTTATCGACCCGCACGTTTTCGTAAATACCGTTTAACCGGCCGATATTTTCATCAACAAGCTTTCCGATTTCAGACAGAGCCGTATTTGGGCGAACACAGTTCGCCCTTACGGATATATCGCATAATAGTTTGCTCTTTTCTGCCGTACAAATCGTTATAAAATAATACCCGTTTTGCGAGTAATCATATTCTTTTAAGCGATTCTGCTTTCTCGTTTCCATATTTTCAGTATCCGCATTTAATTAAACAACCGGGATTTGTTATTCTGCATACAAGCGACAATTTAACTCGTATAGCGCCGTTTTATTAGAATCCCAAGTTAATCTTGATTGTGCTTCGTCATAATTCAGCCATTCGAAACCAATATGCTCATCCGACAGATGGATAGCAGCGTCACATTCAAAGCCAAACGCATATTCGGGAATAACAAATGTGTCTTTACTCCAGTATTTTCTGTGCTTTTCTGAAATCACATTTGCGGGGAGGTATGCCATTGACGCAAGAGAAATGACTGATTTTGTTGTTATACCGGCTTCTTCTTTTATTTCCCTGATAGCTGCATCAAGAGCTGTTTCATTATCTTCACCGCCACCTGCCACAAATTGATACTGGTCGCAATCCGCACGATGAAAAACGCAGAACAAAAGCTCTGGCGTTCTTTTATATGGTATTGCTAATATTTGATACGGTGCTCTCATCATTTTCTCCTACAAATTCTAATTTGTCAATTTCATTATACCATATTTTCGTGAATCTTTCAACCGATTTTCCGCAAAAAAAGCCCTCGACTTCTGACTGCTGTCGGTTGCCGAGGGGCAGGAGTGAAATATCGGCTGTCGCCGATGTGAAATAATTTGCTCACGCAAATTGTGAAATATTGCTCCGCTTCGCTTCGCAATGTGAAATGAAATAAATCCCCCACGCCCCGCAGGGCATTTCACACGCCGAAGGCGTATTTCACGCACGACGTGTATTTCACAAATCCCGTCAGGGATTTATTTCGTTGTAAAAAACCTCTTTTGTCTGCCGGCAAAAGAGGTTTTTTACATGGCGGGCAAGACGGCGCGAAATTTGAACACAATTCCTCTCCGCGCTTTACAGCATTTTCGGCTATTTTAAGGGATATTTTGCTTCTGTCTCCGCTAAAATTCAAGCATAAAAGTAAATCGCCATTGTCGTATAGGTAAGCGGCTTTCAAAAAAGTATCTACCAAGAATATTCTCCAACCAACATCAGATGTATCACCGTTTCTAAACCGTTCCAAGAAATATACAACGGTGTCGCGTTCCAAAACCGGCTCTCTCATTTTTTCTTTTGCGATGCTTTTTTGCAGAACGGATTTTTCCGCTTCCAATTCAAGCAGGTGGATCTTTATACTATCCGTAACAAGTCCGCTATCTATTACCGCCATATTATTTTGTATGGCCGCTTCGACCTTTTTTAATTTTGTTTCAAGACCGTGCAATTCGGTCTTTTTTTGTTCGCCCTCTTGCCACTTCATAAAGCGGTCGGCAAATTCCTGTATAACATTATCATCATTTGCTATCTTTGCAAGATATTCAATGATTAAATCTTCTATCCACTCTTTCGGTGCGCGTTGCTTATCGCACTTTTTCTGTCTGCGATTGTTGCAAGTGTAATAAGAATATACGCGCCCGGTCTTGCTCGTTCCACCATCTCCCGTCATTGGCTCTCCACAATGACCGCAGAACAGTTTCCCTGTTAGCAAAAATCCGCCATCCGTTTTTTTCGCTGCGGGCTTTTCGTGATGTTGTTCTACCAATTTCTGCACCTGTTGGAATAATTCTTTACTGATTATCGGCGGTATGCCGTTTTCGTCATATATATCGGCGTATTGATATATGCCGCAATATTTCTTGTTCTTCAGTATTCGGCGCAAAGAGTTTTTATTAAACGGCAGGCCATAATTTGTGCGGTACCCCGATTCGTTCAAACCTTTGTATATCTCTACCGCAGGTTTGCCTGATGCGTATTCTTCAAATATACGCTTTACAACGGGAGCGGTTGCGGGGTCTAACTCATATCTGCCGTCAGATGCCGTTCGTAGCCCGTATGTCTTCTGACCGAGCGTTTGCCGTTTTAATGCGGAATCATACAATCCACGCTTTACATTTTGACTAAGGTTTGCGGAGTAATATTCTGCATACCCCTCCATTACGCTCTCCAATATTATGCCTTCTGGTCCGTCCGGGATGCTCTCTTTGGCATACAGAACGCGCACACCGTTCTGCTTCAACTTTGCCTTGTATATTGCCGAATCATAGCGACTACGAGCAAAACGGTCGCTCTTCCAGGTAATAACTGTTGTGAACTGACCTTTTGCAGAATCACGAATCATACGCTGAAACTCCGGTCGCTTATCTGATGTGCCCGTCAAAGCGTGGTCGCAGTATTCTCCGATGACATTCAAATCAAATCTTTCGGCAAATGCTTTACATTCGCGGAGCTGTCCCTCTATTGATTCTTCTCTCTGTCCGCTTGAAGAAAAGCGGGCATAAATAACGGCGTTTTCTTTATATTCCATACTCACTCAGCCTTTTGCAACGAAATAGTGTATTCCAATTTTTTATCTGACAACCACCTTTGAATTTCAACATCGACATCTGTTTCTGCGTCGGATAATTCATATAGGCGGTCAATATTCAAACTTTTTCCAGGTGCTATTTTTTTACTGCAATTATCCGAATTGTATTGGTCTTCGGAATCAAAAAACACTATCGGAGTCTGTATTTCTATTCCGTTTTGAAAAAGCACATCGTTAAACAATCCTGAAAACGAGGCTGCTTCCTTACTATTGTTTGTATATTCATAAGTTATGAGTAAATATTGCTTGTCATCTCCATTTGGAGATAAAATTTTATAGTCTTTTATTGTTACGATATATTCGCCTATTTTACCCGTACTATTATTTGTACTATTGTCGGAGATAAAAGAGATAAGCCATCCCAACATTCCTACAACGATTAAAACGGAAAAAATGCTGATTAGTAAAGGAGATGTCTTTTTTATTCGTTTTTCAGGCTTGTATTCTTCTTTATTTGGAGTTTCTGTTGGCTTTGCCTTGAGACGGGATTTTTTGATAAAGAATACTCCGAGAAATGCAAATAGAATACATAAAACGGCTGACAAAATTTTAATATCGGACAATCCAATAAAAGCAAGTAAAAAAACAAGAGCGAGAATAAAACAAAAAACAGCAATAGTTATTCTTAATGCTTTTACAAATGTTTTCAAAACGCAACATCCTTTCTATTATAACTGCAAAATATGTCATTGTCAGTCGAAAGTTATACTTTTACAAAATGCAGACAAATTTTAATTTACCTGCTATAATTGGTATACTGCCGGCAGCGCCCCTATTTTCAAGAAAGGAGAACAAATACAATGAATACTATTGTTGCAAATCACGATGTCGAAGAAAAGAGTATGCCAGCGAAAATTGACGAAAAAATCGCAACCGACTTATTCTTGAAATTGTCTCCAGAAGCGCAAGATGAAATTATTGATTTGATAAAATTCCTTTTATCGAAGCAATAATAAGTTCCTGTTGCTCGGCAGAGAGTTTATTAAACAATTCGGCAAATTCAGCAGCGCGTCCGTCATCAGTTTTGGTGGCGGGCGTTTCTTCTTCCCCATAAAGCAAAAATGTTGGAGTTACGCCGAGCGCATCCGCATATTTCTGAATCATTGATTGGCTTATATCACGATCTCCGTTCTCAACTTTTGAAATAGCGGAGCGCCCTTCATATCCAACTTTTTTCGCCAAGTCGTATTGACTAAGTCCTTGCGCTATTCTTAAAGTCTTAATTCTTTCGTAGATAGTCATAATAAATCCCCCAATCGTTGCTCTCATTCTATCATATATAAAGAAAAATGTCAATCCATTTTGGAAACATTTTGACCTTTTTTGAAAAAAGGTGTTGACAAAGTGGAAACAGTATGGTATTATTATGATGTATCCAAAATGGAAACACAAACGAAAGGAGATGCAGAAATGACAAACACAAGCAAGCTGAAAGGGCGCATGGCAGAACAGGGATACACTTTGTCAAGCTTGTCCGAAGAGTTACATATTTCCCGCCCGTCTTTGCGTAAGCGAATTAACGGTACCGCTGATTTCAAAGTAAGCGAAATTGAAAACCTTTGCTCTGTTTTGAAAATCCCCATCAGCGAAGTGGGAAATTATTTTTTTACCCACGATGTCGCCAAAATGGAAACAAGAGGGTGAAAGGCAATGCAAGACTATCCGAAAATCAACACGGCAGAAATACCCGATGAAGTGTATCAGACGGGTTGCCGAATCCTCGCATCGAGCATACGCCTTTTATTCGAAAAGCCTGGTGTCCGAGAGGATTACGAAAAGTGGAAAGCAAAACGCTATCAAAGAAAGGAAGAATTAGATGACAAAGTTCAAACTGAAAAACGGCTTAACTGTGTATAAGACAACCGCAGCAGAACTTACCGCATTGGGCGGGCTTGGCATCTGTGATGAATGCGGAGAGCATAACAAAGTAGGTTATCTCATTCCGGTTCTCAATCGTTGGATGTGTCCCGAATGCTATAACGATTGGAAACACAGATGTAAGCACTATCCCGAAGATGACAGAATTGAGGAAAAGAACTCCGCGTATTACGAAGACCTTATCCCGTTTGAAACATCAGACGAGGAAGTATAGAAAGGAGAATATCAATGTTACCCGGAAGAAGCATAAAAGACCTCGCAACTGAAATCCAAAGGCAAAAGGAAGTCAAAAAGGATTATCTTGCCGATACCGATGCAATGCAAATGGTTGAGAGTGAAAACGGTGTCAGTTTTCAATTAAACGGACTTGATAGACCGTTCGGCATCAACGAAGTCGCCCACTCTCAAATAGGGCAGTATCTTGAAATCCCCACAAAGTATTACGAAAAGATGCGCGAGAGCAGCCCTGATTTGCTGATGCGAAATGTAAACCATTGGTTACATCATCCTTTGTCCCCCGAAAGAAGAATGGTGCGAACGCTTGACGGAAATGTAAGAGCATTCCTGTCGGATAGATACAGGCGCATCGACAACGCCGAAGTGGCGGAAACTGTTCTCCCCATTATCTCGCAGATGGATGGAGCCGAAATCAAAAGTTGCGAAATCACCGAAACAAAAATGTACATAAAGGTTGTAAATCCGCGCATCCAAACCGAAGTCCGCGTTGGTGATGTTGTTCAATCCGGAATTATCATCAGCAATTCGGAAGTTGGTCGCGGAAGCGTAAGTGTTAGCCCGTTGATATACCGTTTGGTATGCAAAAACGGAATGATAGCGCAAGACGGAAATGTTCGCAAAAATCATATCGGCAGAATTAACGATATGGACTTTGATATGAACATTCTGCGCGATGACACGATAGAAGCGGATGACCGCGCTTTTCTTCTCAAAGTAAGAGATGCCGTAAACGCTGCGGCAAATCAGACTATGTTCGAAAAGATAGTTGGAAAGATGAAAGAAGCGACAGAAGCCAAAATCGAGCCTATCACCGTGCCGAAGGTGATGGAATTAACATCCAAGCAATTCGGCATTTCCATAAATGAGAACGAGGGCGTTCTCGGACATTTAATCGCCGGTGGAGACCTTTCATTGTACGGTGTAGCGAACGCGGTCACGCGCTATGCCCAAGATGTAAAGAGTTATGACAGATCCACCGAACTGGAAGCCACAGGCTACAGGGTGCTTACAATGTCGCCGGCATTGTGGCATTCGATTACATCCTCGGCAAGAAAGGAAGTGTTATAGGTGAATTACAGGGAGTGCCCGGATTGCGGTGCAAGCCTTGACTTCGGAGAAGAATGCGATTGCAAAAAAGAAGGACTGCCCCGCGGCAACGGGAACAGTCCGGATGTGTCGAGTAGCGTACTTGAACACAATTCTATTTTACCGCAAAATAAGCAATCTGTCAATACCAACGCGTTAAGAGAACTACGGCTATCAAAAAACCTTTCCGCAAAAGAAATGGTTGATACCGTAAAGGCTCTTTTCCCGAAGTATGACAAAATGCTCCAAAGCAAGTGCGAACACGGAGAAGAATATGGTATCGACTTAAAATCCAAAGCAATGGATGCTCTGCTTGAAAAGTACGCCCCCGAACTTCTTGAAAAAGTGAAGCACCACAGAAACGGTGGACACCGTCTGAAATGTCAAGTGTCGTGCCGGCTCGAAGATGAAGAATACGCCGAACTTGTAAAACAAATCAAAGATGACGGATTCGATACGATGCAAGCGTGGCTCGCTTTCAAAATCAGGCAGTACCTAAAATCAAAAAAGAAGGAGAGATAAGAGATGTATATCAACCCGTTTGTAGCAGGCATTATCGCTTGTATTCTTGCCGAAGTGCTCGTTGTCATCGTGGCACTTATCGCAGCGGAAATCAAAAAGAAAAATCACAGGAGATAAGAGAAATGTTTGATACCGAAAAAGCAATCGCCGCACAGAGCGACTATTGCGAAAAAAAGAAAATCCCGAATTTTGCGCCGGCTTTCGATGGAACTTGCTATCACTGCAACAGAAACATATACAAGCCGTACACGCACAATGACGGTAGAGTGACCGGAATCACCGTAGAAGAAGCAGGAACTACGCTGATTACAGGATGTCCCCACTGCAACTATTCATTTATTGATTAAAAAGGAGAAGTGTTATGAACGAACAAATTGAAACTGTCGAAGACATAAAAGATGATGGTCTTATCGTTGTAAAGCAACTTCCAGTTATCGAAGAACAGTTAAAAGCAATAAAAGAACGGTTTTCCGTAGAAGCAGAATCTGCTTTGGCGCTTGCTTGCACCAATGAGACTCTTCAAACTGTTAAGAAAAAACGAGCAGAACTTACAAAAGTCTTTAATGCCCTTGAAACCAAAAGGAAAGAAGCAAAAAAAGCTATTTTGGCACCGTATGAATCTTTCGAGAAGATATATAAGGAGTGCGTAACAGATATTTACACGCCCTGCGACAAAAAGCTTGCGGAAAAGATTCACGATGTTGAAGAGGGACTTAAAGAACAAAAAAGAGCAGATGCAGAGGCCTTTTATAACGAGTATTGCCAAAGTAAGCAAATAGACTTCGTTCCCTATCCTCGAATGGGGTTAAATATTACGCTCGCCATCAGCAAAAAAGCAATTCGTGAACAGATTACGGCTTTCATTGATAAGATTTGTGACGAAGTGGAACTTATTAAAGTACAGGAATTTCCGGAAGAAATATTTGTGGAATACAAAAATTCATTGAATGTTGCACAGTCGATAACCACAGTAGCTAATCGTCACAAAGCAATCGAGGAAGAGCGAATGCTTATCGCGAAAAACGAAGAAGCGAAAAAAGAAAGAGATAAAAGCGCAAATGCAGTATTGGAAGCATCAGAAGTGCTTTCTCCGCCAAAAGTTGAGCCGGAAATTTCAGAAGAAGATAAAAAATACAGAGTATCTTTTTCAGTTACCGGAACAATGCAACAGATAAAATCGTTAAAGGAATTTTTAGTAAAAGGAGAATATGAATATGAACAGCAGTAATGTACCGCAAAAGCCAAAATTTTCAGTAGCAATCGCAACACCAAGCTATCAAACGCTTATTCGTAATACGCTTGGCGACCCCGAAAGAGCAAAAAGATTTGTTGCAACTATTACTTCTGCCGTAGCCGTTAACCCAACTTTGCAGGAATGCGATGCAGGAACTATTCTCGCGGGTGCGTTGTTGGGAGAAAGTTTGAATCTGTCGCCTTCCCCGCAACTTGGTCAGTTTTATCTTGTCCCGTTTGATTGCAAATTAAAAGGCGCAGACGGAAAAACACTTTGGATGACCGATGAAAACGGGAACAAGATAAAAGACGAAAAGGGGAAATGGATTGCCGTTACTGAGAAAAAAGCACAATTTGTGTTGGGCTACAAAGGATATATCCAACTTGCTTTACGCAGCGGATATTATAAATGCCTTAATGTAATCGAGGTAAAAGAGGGAGAATTTGTCAAGTACAATCAGTTTACCGAAGAATTTGTCTGTCAATGGATAGAAAATGACACAGACAGAGAAAACGCAAAGACAGTTGGCTATGCCGCTCGCTTTGAATATATTAACGGATATCAAAAACTTTTGTATTGGTCGAAAGATAAAATGATGTCCCATGCGGACCGTTATTCCCCTGCGTTTTCTTCGGATGTTTACTCCAAAATCATTAACGGGGAAATACCAGATACAGATATGTGGAAATACTCTTCTTTTTGGTATAAGGATTTCGATGAGATGGCGAAAAAGACAATGCTTCGACAACTTATAAGCAAATGGGGTGTAATGTCAACGGAACTACAAAACGCTTTTGAAAAAGATGCGACAATGGTTACCGTTGATAAATCCGGAAACATCATTTCAGATGATTCGGAAGCATCAGACAATGCCGTTAAGGTGTTTGCTCCGGGAACTCAAATCCAAGCGGAAGCAACGGATGTTGTTGAAAAGATTGATTTGAACGATGTCTAAAATACCATTCACTATCATTTCTACTGGCTCAATCGGAAATGCAGTTGTGATTAACACGTCTGTTTTGGTTGATTGCGGAGTGACATTTAAGGCATTGGAAAAATACTACAGAGGGCTGAAATTGGTATTGTTAACACATATCCATTCAGACCATTTTCAACCGACAACAATCAGAATACTGTCAAGAGAGAGACCGATGCTGCGCTTCGCCTGCGGAAAATGGTTGGTTAAACCCCTAATTGATTGTGGTGTTCCTATTGAAAACATTGATGTATTGGAATACGGAAAAATGTACAACTATGGCATTTGCAATATAATCTCCGTTCCTTTATCTCATAATGTAGAAAATTGCGGTTATAAAATACATTTCCCGATAGGGAAAGTCATATACGCCACTGACACAAACAATCTAAATGGGATAACAGCAATTGATTACGATTTGTACTTGATTGAAGCCAATTATATCGACGATGAAATCCAAGAGAAAATTAAAAAGAAAAAGGAAGAGGGCGCATACGCATACGAACTGAATGTCATTAGAAATCATCTTTCAAAAGCGAAGTGCGATGATTTTATTTACCGAAACATCGGTAAAAAGGGTGAGTATGTATATATGCACTGTCACAGGGATGAAGAATGATAGGACATTTGAAAGACCTGGCATTTACCAGAAATGGAGAACAAATACTTTCTGTTACCTTAAAAACCGACATAAGCGAAATGTTTGATGAACTCAAAGATTACGATGTTGACATTGTAATTAAAAGGCATCGGGAACGCAGGTCTTTGGATGCGAACGCGTACTGTTGGGTACTTTGTGGAAAAATCGCTGAAAAACTTGCCGATGATGATGTAAAGAACAACAAAGACGCGGTGTATCGAGAGGCTATTCGGGAAATTGGAGTATATAAAGAATTCCCGAATATGTCCCTCGAAGATGCCAAAACGCTTAGGACTGCGTGGAGTATGCTCGGAACGGGTTGGATAACGGAACAAGTAGATTACACGCAGAATGGCAATGTAATTGTACGGTGCTATTACGGCTCATCGACATACAACACAAAGCAGATGTCGAGGTTAATTGATAACCTCATTCAAGATTGCGAAGCTCTCGGCATTCCAACCGAAACGCCGGAGCAAATAGAAAAAATGAAATCATTATGGGCGAATGACCCAAAGAAAGGACAATCACTATGAACGAAAATACCAATATTGTAAAAGAAGAAATCGCAGAAACCGAGAAGTCGCAGTTTGACCGCATCAGAGAGGGTGCGCGTGAATTGCCGACAGGACTTCCCGATGGCAAGTTGTTTGGCAAAGGCTTGTTTTCTGACCAGGAAATCGACCTCATTATGAAGCCGACCGTTCGTATCGAACGAGATAGATACGAAGAACTTATCCGCAAAGAAGCATTGCTCGGAGTTGTAATCAGAGCAACCAAACACATCAAGTATTCTTCGGACCTCGCGGAAACAATCGAATGTATTTTGTCTGATATTTACGAGGATGAATTTGCCGGAGAGGATGACGGTGAAGAATGAGCCTTAATCTTAACAAAGTAATCCTCGGCGGAAGAATGACAGCTGACCCCGAATTAAAAACGACACCGAGCGGAGTAAGCGTTACATCGTTTTCGTTGGCAGTTGACCGCCGCTATACAAACGGCGAAGAAAAGAAGACTGATTTTATCAACATTGTTGCGTGGAGAGGCACGGCAGAATTCATTACAAAATACTTTCGTAAGGGCTCTGCAATTTGCGTTGTCGGTAGCATTCAGACCCGTTCTTGGCAAGACCAAAACGGAAACAAACGATACGCAACAGAAGTGGTCGCAGACGAAGCAAACTTTGTTGAAAGCAAATCATCTTCCGAACAGGCGGCAAATCCATATACTCCGCAGGATGCGCCGCAGAACTCTTTCGAGGAAATATCTCCCGATGAAGATCTCCCGTTTTGACACAGTACAGGCTGCCCCTCTTTTGAGGGGTAGCCCGGTACCGAAAGAAGGTGGATAAATGACGACAGGAAAAAGATATTATTGGCTCAAATTAAAAGACGACTTCTTTACTTCAAAAAGAGTCAAGAAATTGCGAAAGATGGCAGGCGGTGACACATACCTAATCATCTATTTGAAATTGCAACTTATGGCGATGAAGAATGACGGGATAATCGAATGGACAGGTCTTGAAAATAACATTGCCGATGAACTTGCATTAGATTTGGATGAAGAGCCGGACAATGTAAAGGTTACGCTCTCCTATCTTCTCAGTTGTGGCTTGGCCGAAAGCTCTGATGAAATTCACTTTTTCTTTCCATACTCTGTGGAAAACACCGGCAGCGAAACCTCTTCTGCTCAAAGAGTAAGAGAGTGTCGAAGCAGAAAAGCGTTACAATGTAACGCCGATGTAACACAAGTGAAACAGGAGTGTAACGGAGAGAAAGAGATAGAAAAAGAATTAGAGATAGATACAGATTTAGAGATAGAGCAAGAGGAAGAAAACAATACTCCGCAAGCGGAGGCAGTGAATTTCTGCCCATTCGTTAAAATCAAAAATTTGTATCACACAATTTGTGTATCATACCCGCGAATAAAAGCCATAGACGGCAACAGAAAAACTGCTGTCGCTGCGCGTTGGCGTTCATACAAAAGCCTTGATAAGTTTGAGGAAGTATTCAGACTTGCCGAATCGTCTCCATTTCTTAAAGGAGAGAACGATAGAAACTGGGCGGCTGATTTCGATTGGATGATGAAACCCACAAACTTCTCGAAAATCCTTGAACACAAATACGATGCGCGACCTGCTTCGGAAATAAAACCGACAGGAGTGTTAGGGACTTTGGCAAAGATGTATGAGGAAGCAGGTGGCAACAATGACGGAACAGGAAACAGTTAAAATTGTTACCTTGATAGTTATGAGTTACCCCGCTACCGAACGCTTCAAAGACGAAAACACGGTTAAGGCAATGGTCGCCGTTTGGTCTAACATTTTCAAAGATGACCAATACAAACTTGTGGAACTTGCGGTACAGAAACATATATCGGTCAACAAATGGCCGCCGAACATAGCGGAAATCAGAGAAATAATGGCGGATGTTATGCATCCCGAAATCGTTCCGCCTGATATTGCTTGGGCAGCCGTTTCAGATTTGATGTATGCAAAAGGCGAGTATTTTTATGAAGAAGATATTCACCTTCCGCCGCTCATTAAAAGAACAATAGAGATTATCGGATATAGCAACCTTTATAGACTTCATTGTGAGGGTGTGAGAGGTGGCAAATCCGGGCTTGACCGTGTGGCGTTTATGGACCAATACAAACCTGCATATGAGCGAATGCGCGAACAAGCGATATTGCCGAAAGCAGTGTCGGATGCTTGCTCAAAAGCGGAAAAAGCATTAGGAGAGCAAACAACCCGTATGCTCGAAGCAGTCAAAAAACAGCGCGAAGAAAAAGATGAATTTTATCATCGCCGTTTCCTTGATAACGCGCTTGACTATGGAGATAAAAAACTTTTAGGAGGCAGTTCAGATGAAAGTAAATAAAGCAAAATTATTACTTCTCCTCGTGGCAGGAATAGCAATAACCGTTATAATCACCGTCATTACGATTTCGGCTCGTAATACAAAAGACGAAAAGGAAAACAAAACCGATACTCTTCCGATGGAAACCGTTCCGATTACGAACCAGGAAGATACGATTAAATCGGTGATATGCACATACACATCAACCGAAACAAAGCCCATTCCGAACGAAGCGCATTTTTCTGCTGATGAAGCGGAAGCAATAGCAAAAGTACTTTACCGCGAATGTCGTGGAGTTAAATCAAAGGCAGAAAAAGCGGCGGTTGTATGGTGCATTTGTAATCGCGTGGATAGCAACGAAAGATACTTCCCTGACACCGTTATGGAAGTTATCACCCAAAAGAATGCTTTTGCTTACATAGAAGATACTCCCGTGTGGCCAGAACTGTTAGATATTGCAGAGGATGTTCTGACAAGGTGGCACTATGAAAAAGCAGGAATGAAAGATATCGGCAGAACGCTCCCAAAGGAATATGTGTATTTTGTAGGAAACAAAGAGCAGACACATAACCTCTTTACTACCGAATGGTGCGGAACGGACTATTGGAATTGGAGTTTATCGAATCCTTATGCGAATTAAGTTTACGATAAGCGGCTCACCTATCGGATGGCAAAGGACAGGTTATAACCGCAAGACCGGCGCAAAGTACACGCAGGAAAAAACGCGCAATCACGAGCAGCTTGTGGCGTGGGAATACAGAAAAGCGTGTGGCAGATTTGCTTTTCCGAAAGGAACTCTTTTGGATATGGAAATTGTCGCGTTTATGGAAATCCCGAAAAGTGTGCCGAAATACAAAAGAGCAAAGATGTTGTCCGGCGAAATACGGCCGACAGTTAAACCGGATTGGGACAACATAGGAAAACTTATTGCGGATGCGCTGAATAAGGTTGCTTATGACGATGACAAATGCATCGTGGATGCTCGCGTAAGAAAGTTTTATTCAGATGTTCCGCGAACAGTAGTTATCCTTGGGGAAGCCACTTCCCTTATAGGAAATATTGAAAAATAACTATATCTCGACAGGAGATATGAAAGGAGTCAATTATGGCTAACAGTAAAAAGAATAACAGATGTCCGCTTCAACAGGAATGCGGAAGAAAATGCGAATATGAGCATACAGAACTTGAATGCGATTACTACGCAGTAAATGGAATTGGAGATAATGCAATTCCCGACCAAGAAGAAATCAGACGGATGCGCGAGGAAAAAGCCGAGTATGACAGATTTGAAAAAGAAATGGAAAATCTCGAAGATGACGGCGGCATTGTATGGATTGACATCAACCGTTTGCATCCGCACCCGGACAACCCTCGTAAAGACCTCGGAGATTTGACGGAACTTGCTGACAGTATTAAAGCAAAAGGCGTTCTGCAAAATCTGACAGTTGTTCGCGGACATCGTTTAAGTGCAGGCGAGCGCAAAGCACTCAATGAAAAATACAACGAAAATCCGACCGAAGAACTGCGTGTATATATCAACAAAGGCGTAAGCCAAGATGATTTTACAGTGATTATCGGACATAGAAGAACAGAGGCTGCGCGTCTTGCCGGTCTTTCAAAACTCCCCTGTATCATTACCGAAATGACACCTGCAGAACAGGTGCAGACAATGCTTTTGGAAAATATGCAGCGCTCGGATCTTACTGTATATGAACAGGCACAGGGCTTCCAAATGATGTTTGACTTTGGAGATACCATTGATTCGATTTCCGAAAAGACCGGCTTCTCAAAGACAACGGTCAGACGTCGATTGAAGATGGCGGAACTTGACCAAACCGCATTGAAAAAGGTTGCTGAACGGCAGATATCGCTTCTTGACTTTGATAAGCTTTCACAAATTGATGATTTGGAAAAGAGAAACGAACTGCTTTCCGATATGGGAACTGCAAACTTTGAACGCTCAATAAAAAATGCGCTCGATGAACAGAAACGCAAAAAATATGAAAAAGAGTGGCGCGGCGTATTGCTCGAAAAAGGGCTCAAAGAACTTGACTACTCCGAAACATTTACAGGAGAGTACAAATCTTGTGAAAAAAATTATGTCAGCATGGGAACTGTCGCGGCAACAGAATATGTATTCACTGGGGATGAAATGTACTTCTCTATCAATTACGGAACGGTATATTTCAGAAAAGATAAGTCGCCGGAAGATAACAGGCGTTCAGAGGAAGAGGAACGCAAAGCAGCAGTTAAGAGAGAAAAAGAAGAAAAGCTATCCGAAGCAACCGAGCGAGCATATTCATTGCGACACGACTTTTTGTTCTCTATGAGTGAAACCGAAGCAAAAAAGAATATTGCAACTATTATTGAATTTGATATCCGCCGCGATTGGGATAGTGATGCACAGGGCGGCTACTATATGAGGTACGACCACGAAGATTACGCACAGCGTGCCTTGAACAATGAGGACGGATATCACACGATTGCAGGAGATGTTCTGAACTCACCGTATAAGTCATTTTTACGCCACGTCTACACTCGTTATTCAGATAGTGGAAACCTTGGATATTACGATTGGAACAACAATTATGATAACGAAGGACGATTGGACCTCATCTATGAATTCCTTATGAAACTCGGATATGAAATGTCCGATGAAGAAAAGGAGTTGAAAGATGGAACGAGCGTGTTGTTTGCGGATGCTGACATTCCTACCAAAGACAACGAAGAATCGGGATGTGGCGGTGTGTGCGATTGTTGCGAAATCAAAGACAGTTGTCCTGATGCCTATGACGGTGATGAAGAAGAAATGACAAAGGAAGACATTGCCGCCGCGTTGGAAGAAAAGTATGGAGTTGACGATGATGAATGAAATCGTTGAATACACGAAGGACGATGTCGGGTTTTACCCGACACCGCCCGAAGTGGCAGAGAAAATGTTATCGGGCATTAAATGGGATGGGATAAACAGTATTTTGGAACCATCTGCCGGTAAGGGCGACATATTGCGAATATTGACACGATACGAAGACAACTACAATTCAAAAGGATTTGATGTTGATTGTATCGAAATAGATGCAAATTTGCGGCAAATTCTAAAATACAATTTTTCGCAAGAACGCAAAAAAGAATTATGGCGGCAAAGAAAAGAAATTACCGGCAAATATAAGTACTGTGAACATCATTTTAATGCCGGTTGGCGGTATTACAGCGACACCAAAAATGAATATGTTCCTGTTCCGCAGGAAGACCGCAAAAAATTAGAAAGTATTGACGAAGAAGAAAAATACTTTTTTCAAAACGGAATACATATTGTGCACGATGATTTTCTTACTTACACCCCGTTCAAGACATACGACCTAATAATTATGAATCCGCCGTTTTCGAATGGCGACAGGCATTTGTTGAAAGCATTGAAAATTCAAGAAAAAGGCGGGAACATAATTTGCCTACTCAATGCCGAAACTCTGAAAAACCCATACACAGAAACCCGTAAAGAACTATTAAAAAAACTCAATGAGTACAATGCAAGCGTTGAATACATTGAACACGGATTTACAATGGCAGAGCGAAAAACGGATGTTGAAATAGCCTTAATAAAGGTTAGCGTTGAATCCGTGCAAGAGGAAAGCGACATATTTAGCCGAATGAAAGAAGCGGAACAGGTCGATGACTTCTATGCAGAAGCGACAGAACTTGCAGTTTCCGACTATATCAAAGCGGCGATAAGTCAATTTAACTGCGAAGTAAAGTCCGGTCTTGAACTGATACGGCAATATAAGGCATTGGCTCCGTATTTACAAAATTCTTTCGATGACACTTACAAAAAACCGATATTGCGCCTTGTAAACCATTATGACCGCAGTTATGAGGATTGCGTTACTGTCAATGATTTTCTTCGCGATGTGCGGTTGAAATATTGGCGAGCCTTGCTCTCTAATCAAAAATTTATCGGGCGGCTTACAAGCAAACTCCAAAGTGAATATCAAGAAAAAGTCGAACGGCTGAAAGATTATGATTTCACAGAGTTTAACATATTGACTCTTTCAACCGAAATGAACGCACAAATCAAAATGGGCATTGAGGATGAAATAATAGTGATGTTTGACCGCCTAACAGAAGAACACGCTTGGTACCCGGAAACGCAAAAAAATCGGCACTATTACGATGGTTGGGCGACAAACAAAGCCCACAAGATAGACAAAAAGGCAATTATACCTTGCCACGGAGTGTTTGACAGTTGGGATGGTAAACCGCGTACATACAATGCTCACGGTATTATCCGAGATATAGAAAAGATATTAAATTTCTTTGATGGGAAAATGGCAGAAGATATTCAAGATGTTGAAAGAACGCTTGATGTGTATTTCCGACAAGGAATAACGAAAAAAGTCCCGTTCAAGTTTTTCTATGCCACATTCTACAAAAAAGGAACGATACATCTCGAATTTAATTGTCCCGAACTGATTGAGCGTTTTAACATTTACGCGGCACAAAATAAGAAATGGCTTCCACCTTGTTACGGCAAGAAAAAATATGCTGATTTAACCAAAGATGAAAAGGCAGTTATTGATAGTTTTCAAGGTGAAGAAGCATACAACGAGGTTTTACAAAGAGCCGATTATTATTTGGCGCCGGTAACGAACAAACAGGCACTATTGCCGGAGGCAACAGAATGAGAGAACTGTTTGTAGATAATTTCGCAGGCGGTGGCGGTGCATCCACAGGAATAGAATTGGCAATCGGAAAGAGCGTTGATGTTGCAATCAATCACGACCCGGAAGCCATTGTAATGCACAAAGCGAATCATCCATACACAAAGCATTATTGCGAGGATGTATGGACGGTTGACCCGATAGAAGCGTGCAACGGAAATCCCGTTGCATTGGCTTGGTTTTCGCCCGATTGTACGCATTTCAGTCGGGCGAAAGGCGGGAAACCTGTTGATAAGAACATTCGCGGATTGGCTTGGGTGTCTGTTAAATGGGCGTTCTCGGTAAAGCCGAGGGTAATAATGATGGAAAATGTACCCGAAATACAGACTTGGGGACCTCTTGATGTGGATAACAAGCCTATCAAAGAAAGAATGGGAGAAACTTTTGAGGGCTTTGTACTTGCTCTAACAAAGGGCATTCCCCGAAATCATCCCGCATTTTCGGAGATGTGTGAAAGTCTGCAAGTGTCAGTAAATTCCGAAATTGCTTTGGCTTGTGAAAAAGGGCTCGGATATACGCTTGATTATAAGGTACTTAAATCGTGCGATTATGGAGCGCCGACATCAAGAACGCGGTTTTATATGATAGCGCGATGCGATGGCAAACAAATCGTATGGCCGAAACCTACGCACGGACCGCAAGGAAGCAAAGCCGTAAAAGAAGGTCGTTTATTACCGTACCATACCGCAGCCGAATGCATTGATTGGAGCATTGAAGCGACAAGTATATTTGAACGGAAAAAGCCGCTTGCAGAAAATACACTTAAAAGAATTGCAAAAGGAATTCAAAAGTTTGTCATCGACAATCCGGAGCCGTTTATCGTAACGGTAAATCATAGCGGGGAGTCTTTCAGAGGTCAAAGCATTGATAAACCGCTTAAAACGGTAACGGCAAAGCACGGTTACGGAATAGTAACGCCAACGATTATGTGTAATAACACGAACAACAACGGAGCGAGCGCAGACGACCCATTACCGACCATTACAACAGGAAACAGGAACTATCTTGTTTCCCCCACCATAACGGCGATAGGTCAGCAATCGGGCGGCGATAGAACACGCTCCGCTGACAATCCTCTTTCAACGGTCGTGAGCAAAAACGAACATATTCTCGTGGCGCCGACATTGATTCAGTATCATTCCGAAACGAGCAAAGATGAAGTCAGAGGGCAAGAGATAGACGAGCCACTTATGACACAAGACACCTCTAACAGATATGCGTTATCGGTCGCAAACATAATGAAAAATTACGGCGGTGGATATAAAGGACATGGGAGTGCGGTAGATGATCCGCTCGGAACGATAACCGAGCACGACCACAATAGCCTGGTTACTGCACACATTCTTATGATGCGGAATAATCAGTACGGGCAGTCCCCATCAGAGCCGTTATCAACAATCGCGTGCAGCGGTGCGCATCACGCAGAAGTTCAAGCGTTTCTGATGAAATATAACCGAACAGGCGGACCGAAAGATGCAAACAAACCGATAGACACAATTACTGCTAAGGACAGATTTGCCGTTGTTACCATTCACGGTGAGGAATACATAATCACGGATATTAAAATGCGAATGCTCCAACCGAGAGAATTGTTTAATTGTCAAGGCTTTCCGAATGATTATATCATCGACCCGAAGATAGACGGCAAAGAATATCCAAAATATGAGCAAACGCGTAAATGTGGGAATGCGGTAACACCACAAGTCCCTGAAGCGTTAGTAAGAGCAAACCTGCCGGAACACTGTAAATTCAGAGTAAGAGAGGCGATATAAAAATGGCAGAAAGTTTATGTTTGGTCGTTGACAATACAAAAGACGGCAAATGTTCAAACTGCGGTCAATGCTGTTCCGATATGTTGCCGCTCTCCGAAAAAGAAGTTCGGACAATCAAAAAGTATGTTAGCCGGAATCATATAAAAGAGCAACGGCACAATGTGGCAACGGGTGTAGATTTGACTTGCCCTTTCCGTGATGAACGGCAAAGAAAGTGCTTGATTTACGATGTCAGACCGGAAATATGCAGAGAGTTTATGTGCAATCAGAGCATAGACGAAATCCGAAGCCGCAGGGACGGCTTTCACGATGTCAATCGCGTAGTGTTTATGAGAACGGAGTTTTACGGCAACACAGAAGATAGCGATTGGTATAACGAGACTGTCACGAAAATGCTCTTAAACGAAGTTGCAACGAACGGAGAATTGATGTTCAGATGAAAGCAATACTAAAATATCCGGGCGCAAAGTGGAGAATATCTGATTGGATAATCTCTCATTTCCCCGAACACAAAGTATATCTTGAACCGTTCTTCGGCTCTGGCGGCGTTTTCTTCAATAAGCAACCCGCGTACATAGAAACCATAAACGATATTAACGGAGATATTGTCAATCTGTTTCGGGTGTGCAGAGAGCATCCAAAAGAACTTGCAAGAGTAATAGGGCTTACACCGTTTGCAAGAGATGAATTTCAAAACTGCAAAGATACGGTGTCTGACCCTATTGAGCAAGCGAGGCGAACACTTGTAAGGTATCATCAGTCATTTGGAACGAGCAATAGTAGTAAGAACTCTTGGAGAAATGTCCAAACATACGGTGGACCGCGATGCGCGACTATGTGGAACGATTTGCCGGAGATAATTGTATCGTGTTGCGAAAGATTAAAAAACGCTCAAATCGAAAATACCGATGCGATAACACTAATATCCAGGTATAACGATGAAAGGACTTTGATATACTGCGACCCGCCATATCTTAAAAGTTTGCGTAAGCGCAATATATACAAAGACGAAATGGATGATTTTAAGCACGAAGAATTATTGCGAGAGATTATTAAAAGCAAATCTATGGTAGTCATCAGTGGGTATGACAATGAACTGTATAACGAATATCTGAAGGGTTGGAATACAGACTCAATAAGTACTACCGCACAGATGGGGCTTCCGAGAACAGAAAAAATATGGACTAACTTCTGAAAGGAGAACTGCAATGGAATTACATCCTACCAAATGCAATATATGCGGCGGCGAAGTTGAATACATAAGCAATGACAAAATATACGGCAGACCGTTCGGAAGCGGTTATTGTTACCGTTGCCGAAAATGCGGAGCGCGTGTAGGAACTCACAGGCCGCGCCCAAAAGATGCACTCGGTCTTTTGGCAAACGAGGAAATGCGCGAAATGAAGATGAAGTGCCATTCTATCTTTGATTCTCATTGGCATACAAAGAAGCAACGGAAAAAGTGCTACAAAAAACTTGCAGAGGAAATGGGCATAGCAGTATCGAACTGTCATTTCGGGTATTTTGATATCGCACAGCTGAACAAGGCTTACGAAATAATCAAAGGATGGTGCTGATATGGTTGAGCATTGTAAGAACTGCATATTTGCAAAGAATTGTCTTCATTATGAAACCGGCGCCTGCATCCACAAAGACCAAGATTGCGATTCGTGCGCCGCGGAATGCTTTTTGTGTAAATACGAAGATACCTGTGTCGCAAGTTGCAAAGGGAAAGAATGTACCGAATGCGACTTTTATCAAAAAATTTGTAAGGGCGGTGAACAGTATGATTCGTAATGATTTTACAATTCAACTTGTCAAAAATACATTGGCAGAAAAAGCAATGTCGGCGGCTACCCCAAAAAAGTATAGCGGCACAATGTTTGAAGCAGCAGAAATTATAGAGCAACTGCGCAAAGAACTTGAAAGAGCAAAGTCAGATCTGCAGGATATGGCAAAGACGGTCGAAAATATCCGAATAGAAGCAGAGCCCGAAACAAACGACAAAACTGACGATATGCTTTCTTCGTTTTGCGAAAGATATTGTAAAAATGCCGGTACGAACTGTTTTAAGGAAGGTGCCGAGCCGTGCATCTGTGATAATTGGAAATGGAGAGGAGAACGGGAATGAGCGAAAATCAATTTGTACTTGAAGCGAAACGCCGTATGGCTATGGCAAAAGCGCGGGAAATGAGATATCGAAAACCGATGCTTTCCTCTATCGGTTGGTACGAAATCTCGGAAGGACTAAACGATATTGAAACTGCGTGTTCTGAGGTACATTGGTTTTTTGACGATGAAAAAAATCTTGTATCTGCGTTTGACGGAAATGATGATGAAGCGTGGGAATTCCGTATGGTTTTTTCCGACATTGAAACAAACGCCGACCGTTTGAGATGCTCGTTAGATGAAATCATTCGCGAAATGTATGATGACAGCGAAGACGATATTGAGGATTACTTCAACACTTGCACAGTTGCTCTTCTCGGCAATAGATATGAGGTACTCGGTTTTGATACATACCAAGAGGATTATTACTCCCTTACACGATATGAAATGAACTTGGCTACCACAGAAGCAGGAAAGAAGCTTATGCGGAAAACCAAAGCAGAAATAATATCTTCTATCGGGCATTGTATGAGTATTGTTCTTGCGTATTCTGACCTTAAGACGCAATATGACAATATTTCTTCCGCACTCGATATACTGCGTGGGACAAATCAAGGCATCCTCGACACAATACAAAAAATCAACGATGCGTATGACAAAGCAAACGATGAATGGGAAGACCAAAAAGAATACAACAAACTTCTCCGCAGTTTGCCGGATGAAGTTTGGATATGTTAAAGAAAAAGGAGACCGAAAAATGAAACCGATATATGAGCCGCGCGGCGCCGCAAAAGAATATGGCGATTTAGCCATAAACATTTACACGGGATGCCCGCACCGATGCTTTTATTGCTTCGCGCCCAGCGTTCTGCGCAAAGAAAAAGAAGCCTTTCATAGTATAGTTGAGCCGAGAAAAAACATCGTGGAAGAAGTCAAAAAGCAAATCGAACGAGAACACATAACAGGAAAACTCATTCACCTTTGCTTTACCTGCGACCCTTACCCTATCGGCTATGACAGTACACCGACACGGGAGATAATCAAAATTATCAAAGAGAGCGGAAACAATGTTCAGATACTAACCAAAGGCGATGGCAGTAGAGATTTCGACCTGCTCGATGAAAACGATTGGTACGGTATAACGCTTGACGGAATAATGGGCGTTAAAGGATATTCCAAAAGATTGCACAGCATTTTTGAAGCGAAAAAGAAAGGCATTAAAACTTGGGTATCGTTTGAGCCGGTTACTGACGAAGAAAACTTTTATGACGAATTAGAATTTATTTACACAGTTGTAAACAAAGTGAAAATCGGAAAACTCAATTATCATCCGTCTAACATTGATTGGGCAGAATTTGGGCGTAGAGCCGAGAGGATGTGTCAAAACCGAAAAATTGAATATTACATCAAAGATTCTCTGCGAAAGGAAATGACGAAATGAAACCTATATTATTTAATACCGATATGGTCGAAGCAATTATGAACGGTCAAAAGACCTGCACTCGAAGAATTCTCAAAACAAACAAATTCCCCGACAAAGACATTGAGTTTGGATATACTGCATTTACGCCGAAGGGATATATCTCTGTTAGAGGATATTACGGCGAACATTATGGTGAAGCGTTTGTCAAACTACCTTATAATCCCGGCGATACTTTGTATGTCAGAGAAACTTTTTCTCCCGTCAATGTTATTCCGAAGCGATATTTGTATAAGACGCATTGCCCGGAAGCAAATGGACTTCCGATAAGATGGCGCCCATCAATACATATGCCAAAGGAAGCGGCACGGGTTTTCTTAAAAGTGAAAACCGTAACTGTTCAACGTCTAAAAGATATGGTGCTCGCCGATGTCCTTTGCGAAGGCATTTCAGAAGAAGACACCTACGAGAAAACTTGGGATAAATGGCACAGATTATGGGATAGTACCGTTCCGGCTGACAAACTTGATGTTTACGGATGCAATGCTAACCCGTATGTATGGGTAATTTCGTTTGAAAGGGTTGAAAAAGACGATGACCGGTGAAGAAAAAAAGAACATAAAAATCGAACTCAAATCAAGAAAAATTGTCGCAAAGAAACTTGAATCGGCAATAAAATCTCTCCGAAAAATAACAGATAGGCAAAAAGCGGAACGAGAAGAGCGCAAGCAACATTTGAGCGAATACAAAAACGAAAGGGATTTGCAAGATGCTTACGGATGGGGCTTTATTGAAGAAGAGGAATATGACCGGCTGCGTAAAGCGATGCAGGACGGAATTGAAACTATTGATTCAGAGAAAACCGCCGAAGAAATTGCTTTGGAAATCATAAGCGGTTGGAGAAAACTTATGAATTCTGATATATCAGACTTGGAATTTCAACTGCTACCGGCAAAAGAACAAGACCGTATAAGAGAGCAGAATTATCAAATTATCTTGAAGCGTCAAGCCCGAAATCAGCAAAAGAAAGGAGTGAGAAGCGATGACATATGAAGATGTAAAAAACATCAGAAAAAGTCCTACTCACTCAATCGTTGACGGCGGAAGCGATTATAAGGAACTGTCAAGAATGATTGACGATGCCATAGAAAAGCAGATAAAAAAGAAGCCGATTATGGGGAAATCGAAAAATATATGCTTTGATGATTTTTTTTGCCCATCCTGTAATAAAAGGATAATTTCTCGACTTGATGGAGAATGGATTGTGGGGAAAACACAAAAGTATTGCGATGAATGCGGTCAAGCATTAGATTGGGGTGATAATGAATGATATGTTTACTTAAGTTTCTATACTGGGAAGCTTGGAAACAAAGCGGAAAAAATAAATTTTTATCTTGCGACGAGTGTTATTGTCGAAACGATTGCAAAGATAGAAAAAATGAAACGGGAGGGAAGCAAATATGAAAACCTATGGAATGTTGTATCAAGAATTTATCAGCAAAACAAAAATAAGCACAAATACAATAGATGATTATAGACCTTGTTGTGAAATGTTTGGTGTTCCCAATATCAACAATGCTATTCTGATATGGCTTAAAGACGGCACAAAACTCATTTATATATCAAATCAAGAGGGTGAAGAATAATGCCAAGATATGTGGATATAAATGATGTCGAAAGCGAACTTATGATAAACTCCCCTCTGCTCTATGAAGAAATACAAGAATATCTCAGCAATGTTCCTACCGCTACTGTTCAACCGACTGTTAGAGCAAAATGGAACGAAACTCCAACGCAGTTTAAGTGCTCGGTTTGCGGAACAACACAGTTGTTAAAAAGCAATTATTGCCCTCATTGCGGAGCAGATATGCGAGGAGATAAACGATGAACAGAAAAGATACGACAAAGTTTCTCGGCGAATTGCTTATAAGAGATAAGTTTTCGGGAATGTCAAAGTATTGGGCGAGCGAAGTTACTTTGGATTACGGCACAAAGGATGTCAAGAGAGTTGACTTTATGCAGTTTGTCCCGGTGAATCAATACTCTATAAGCGGTTTGGAAAAGGGTGTGTTCTGCTGCTATGAAGTTAAAAGTTGCAAAGCGGACTTCAATAGCGGTTTCGGCAAGAATTTCATAGCAGAAAAGAACTATTTTGTAATGCCGATGGAACTGTATAAAGAAGTGGTCAACGAAATTCCTCATTATGTTGGTGTCTTATGCCCTATTCATTCTACCAAAGACAAATATGGGGAATTTGAAAAGCCGACAGAATTATACGAAGATACGGCATATTGGCGATTGGAAACCATAAAACCTGCGGTATCAACAGAACGGAAACGGTCAATCACCGAATTACTATTTTGTATGTTAAGGAGTGGGAAATAAATGGAACTGGATATGGAACTGGATGCGGAAGTGCTACACGAAAAAGCATGCGCAACCTGCGGTATGACAATAGAGGGCAATTATTTCAAAGTGGGAGACAACTTTTTACAGGTAAAATACTTTGATGACGAGGACACCGAAAATGTGTTTTGCTCAAAAGATTGTTTGTGCAAGGCATTAAGCGTGTTAGAGATTGACGAGGAAGGAGAAGCTTACCCAGTATGAAAGAAACAGTTGGATTTACTATTGCAGGGAACGATGCAGAAGAAATGCTGAATGCTTCCCCACTTTTTGAAAGTCAAATCGTTAAAATTCAAGAAGCCATTAAGCAAGAAGAAAATAAGGCTTTTTATGAAGCGTGTTATAAAATTCACATTGACCCCGAAATAGTAGAAAAGCAAGCAAAATTGATAGAAAAACTCCAATTTTCGCTTGACATACTCGGCAATCAATATGTCGGGTGCAATTTTACCGCTTTTATGGATTTGCAACGAGAAAACATATTGCTTAAAAAACAAATTACCGATATAAAGAAAATTTTGGGAGTGGACGAAAATGACTTGTAAAGATTGTTTACATTATGAAGCGTGCAAAGGCACATATTACGAGATTCACGAATTTGGCAATTTTGACGAAGAAGGTTATGCAAGCAGTAAATGCGACCATTTCAAAGACAAATCAAAAAATATTGAAGTGCCGTGCAAGGATGGGGATATTATAACAGCTTTATGGGACGTACCGACGACAAGTAAGTATGTTCCATATTTGGCAGAGGTTAAAGAGTTCAGGCAATCTAAACGAAACGGCGAGGTTGTATGTACTGTAAGTGTTGAGCCAATTGAGTATCGTGGCAGAAGAAAAGAGTATAGAGTTAACGAATTTGGAAAACTGTTGTTCTTTTCCTATGATGAAGCGGCAAAATCATTAAAGGATGTGCAGGAATGAAAAATATATTGTGCTTACTCGGATTTCACAAGCCAAGAAAAAATTGGTGCATTGTTGAGTACCGAGATAACGGCAAACGAAAATGGCAACGAACATACGTTGTTTGCAAGAGATGCGACAAAAAATTATATCCGATATCAAAGGAGCGTGAAAACAATGCGTGAGATATTGTTTAGGGGCAAGAGAACAGATAACGGCGAATGGGTGTATGGAGATTTATTGCAAAGAGATGAGGGTAGAAAAATTAAAGCAATAATGCCCCCATATCCCGCAAAAAAAGGAATTGTTGTCAAAGAGGATAGTATCGGTCAGTACACCGGCTTAACCGACAAGAACGGTACGCAGATTTTTGAGGGGGATATATTCATCGACAAAGAAGATGAAGTTATTTCCGTCGTGAAGTTTAGAAATGGGATGTTTTGCCTTGTTGATTACGGGATAAAAGGGGCTTTAATGCCGTATGGCTATGACGAAAGTGCAGGTGGTTTTGGTGAGTGCGATTGTCAGCCTATGGACAATTATAATATTGACGAAATGCAAATTGACGGCAACATACACGACAACCCTGAACTTTTGAAAGAGGTGTGAAAAATGACGGTCGTAGTACAAAGAGCAGATGAAGATAAAATCAGAAGAATACCATTTATCAAAACCGTATATATGAACGGTGGTATTCTTGAAATGGTCGACAAAAACAATGTGTATCGTGGTGGCATAAACCCCGACAAGTGTATCATTTTCAGAATTGAGGATGGTGATGATGTATGACTTGTGAAGAAGCGTTGAATACCTGTGAAATGGCATTGAAAGCAATAGGAATGTCCCATTCGCCGCAAAATGATTATAACTCGGCCGCTGAGGTCGTCAAAGAAATGTCAAAAGTACACGACATTGAAACTTTGATGATGTGTGTTGAAAGACAAATACCAAAAAAGCCTACACCGGATAAAGACTTTCATAACTTAAAGCTATGCCCGACTTGCAATGAATGTCTTGATGTGAATGGTGTAAATCACTTTCCGCATTGTGCAAACTGCGGGCAAAAAATAGATTGGAGTAATTGAAATGACTTACGAAGAAGCATTAAATCAAGGTATCAAAATGACTGATGAATATGCAAGGAATGATTTAGAAAGGTATTTGTTAAGGAAAGAAGAACCGATACCGAAATCAGTTGCATTAGGGATGAAAGCACTTGAAAAGCAGATACCGAAAACACCGAAAGAAACTGAAAAAGGAAGTTTTTTAGAACTTGACAACGGTACACAATATGAAATATTAGGTTTGTGTCCAAACTGCTCTGTACCGTTTATCGGTTGCGTACCAAAATACTGTTCCGCTTGTGGTCAAGCAATAGAATTGAACGGAGAGAACTGATATGGAAAATCTTATTTTTTTACTCGGTATGTCCCCGTTTTGGAAACTATCTAAATAGAACGGAGACTCAAAATGGCAAAAAGCATAATTCAGACGAACAGAGACAGATGTTATCTGTGTGGTGCGCGTGGAACGAGCGGAGATCCGCTTGACGAACATCACGTATTCCCCGGACCAAACAGGAAAAAATCCGAAAAATATGGATTGAAAGTTTATATTCATCATTTCAAATGCCACATATTCGGAAAAGAAGCGGTACACGTCAATGCTGATGTTTGCAGAAAACTGCAAGCAGAAGTACAGGAAATCGCTATGAAGTATTACGGGTGGTCTATACCGGACTTTATTTCGATAATAGGCAGAAACTACATAGAAACGGAGAACGAAAACAATGAAAACACTTGAACAATTAAAATCAACAGCAAACCTACTTATCGCCCGCGTAGGAGCCGATGGCGGCGTTGGGCAAAATTCGCCTTAGGAAAACCTTGGGCGTCTGTAATATGGTCTTACGGCGCCGGATGGGAGCATGTAAGCGTTTGCCCTTATAAAAAATCGCACACTCCGACTTGGGATGAAATGTGCAGAGTAAAAGATATGTTCTTCAACGAGGATGAAACGGTGGTAGAGTATCACCCGGCAAAGAGCGAATATGTAAACAACATTCCGAACTGTTTGCACCTGTGGAGACCTCTCAACGAACATATGCCGACACCGCCGAGCATTATGGTTGGCGTTAAAGACGGAGAAACACCGCAACAATTTCTCTCCGAACTTAAAAAGGCGTTACAGGCCGATGAAAGCAAAGGAGAAAAGCCCGATGAAAAATAAGCATTTTGGAAAATGAAAGCGAGGATGAAACAATGACAGTTCGGGAATTGAGCAAACTATATTATCTGCACAAACTGATTGAACGGGACACTATTAAACTGTCAGAACTTGAAGCGCAGTTGCAGCCGGGTGGAATGAACATCAGCGGAATGCCGCGTAATCCATCCCCCGAAAATATGATGGAGAAAATCGTTCCTTTGATTATCGAAATCAAAGAGCGCATCGAAAAGCAACAGGAACAGTACATACGCGAGCGCATTGCCATTGAGGAGTACATTCAATCTGTTGATGATTACCAAATACGGCTTATTATGTCATACCGTTTCGTTGACCTTATGACTTGGCAACAGATTGCTTTCCGAATTGGAGGCAACAATACAGCAGATAGCGTAAGAAAAGCGTGCAATCGTTTCTTGAAAAAACCTTCGTTTGTATCTCCGAAACCGAATTTAGAGATTGAAAACGAAAATCCTAATTATGACAGAGAAGAGTGTGCTAACTGCGAATGCGATGAAAAACACTGCTCGACTTGCAAATATCGGCATATATTATAATTTTTTAACTTTGTCCGTTTTGTCCGTATGGTATGTGCTATAATAATATCATCGAATTCTATCAAAGCAGCCGACAGGTCAAAAGCCTGTCGGTATTTTTATGCGAGAGGGAGGATAGAAAAGAGAAATATGGTCGCTATGTTGCTCCTTGCGTAGCGGCGACTTGGGTATCTGTACGCCAACAGACACACCGAATTTTTAAGGAGGAAAACACAATGTTTTCAAAACTGAAAAGCCGCTACAAATCAAATCCATCGTTTTACTATTCGATGAGCATTGCGGCAACTTGGGCAGGTGCCGGCTCTTTTATCGTAGGCACACAAATAGCAAAAGACTTTGGTATCTTTCCGTGGCTCTTGTGGGCGCTCGGAAACACGCTGACCTGCATCGTATTCGGTCTACTCGCACAGAAATTCCCGAAACTTCGCGAGGTGGCGAAAAGCAAGCCTGTTCAAATCCTTATGGGCTTGATGTGCATTTTTCAAATATGGGTAAATATGAACGGTATTTATGAAATGCTTGCGCCGACAGTAATCGGTAGCACGGCGGCATATATTATCGTTTATGTTTTGTCTGCATTCTTTATTTTGTTTTATCTGAAACGCGCAACATTCCGAAATGTCGCAACGGATAATATGTCTTGGCTTTTGGTTTACGCTCTGATTGCAGGGCTTGTCATTTATTCTATGTTTACCAACGGCATTAGCGGCATTCCGACAGTAATTGACCCGATACAGATTAAGAGCAAGGCGTGGCTTTGCGTAACATTGGCTTTCGGTGCGTTCTTCTATCCTACATTTTGGGAATTGCTCGATTACAATGACGATAACGCAGACGAAGCAAAGAAAATAAATATGAAAAAGCCGTTCGTTATTGGCGGATTGCTTTTCGGATTTTATCTGTTGTTTGTTCTCGCCGGCTCTCTAACCACCTATTCCCCTGCCGTTGATTTAATCAAAGGAATACTTGTATCGCTCGTGGCTATTTCTTCCCTTTCATCGTTCATTTACGGTGCAATGGTGAACTTCGGAAAGAAAATAGGCGTTGTGGTCGATGTAGCGGCTGTTGCAACTTGGCAGCTTCTCGTTCCTATGGGTGTAATGGGTGTTTGGACACTTATGCAGAATGTGCGCATTTGGATGGTTTTGGCGATGTTTGCGGTGGCTCTTGTATGGCACTTCGTTGAAAAACGAAAGGCGGTGCGGAAATGAGCCTCGGCAAGAAAAAGAATATAGACAATGCCGAATGGATAAAGGCAATGTCAGAAATTGAAAGTGCCGTTTCTAAAAAGGATATCCAAAAACTCAAAAGCAAAACGCTTGACGAAATAAAGCGCATCACAAAGCAAAAGAAAGTCGCGTTTGCTTGGAGTGGCGGCAAAGACAGCATTGTTCTTGCCGATATTTGCAAGTCTGCGGGAATAGAAAATTCAATGTTCGGCCATACGGACCTTGAATACCCCGAATTTCTCAAATGGTGCCTTGATAACAAGCCGAACGAATGCGATGTTATCAATGTCGGTCTTGACCTTGAATGGTTGTCAAAGCATCAGGGAATGTTGTTCCCCAATGACTGCAAGACGGTGTACCGTTGGTATCAGTTGGTACAGCAAACCGCCATAAAGAAATATTTCAAAGAACACGAACTTGATATGATAGTTGTCGGACATCGAAAAGCTGACGGCAATTATGTAGGCAAAGGCACAAATATCAGTAGCAATGGCGCCGGTATCGTTCGGTACTCTCCGCTTTCGGAGTGGTCGCACGAACAGGTGCTTGCATATATACACTATTACGGACTTGCGCTCCCTCCGATATACGAATGGGAGAACGGCTACAAATGTGGGACACATCCCTGGCCTGCAAGAACGCATACTCATAATATCGAAGACGGCTTCAAAGCGGTTTATGCGATAGACAAAACCATTGTCGAACAGGCAGCGGCGTATATTCCCGAAGCTCGTCATTTCCTTGAGAAAGGGGGTGACGAGAAATGATTATTACACGCATTCCGCTTTCGCAATTAAAAAAGCCGAAGCGTAATCCGCGCATCCATTCCGAGAAGCAAATCAAAGAATTGGTAAAGAGCCTTGAAGCGAACGAGCAGATCCGACCTATCGTAGTTGACGAAGACTACACGATTCTGTGCGGAAACGGTTTGTATGAGGCATTGCTTGCCAAAGGCGAAACCGAAGCGGATTGTCTTGTGAAAAAAGGGATGACCGAGAACGAAAAGAAGAAGCTTATGTTATCGGACAATAAGATTTACAGTCTTGGTGTCGATGATATGAGCGTATTTGAGGAATTTCTTGCGGAACTCGGAGACGACCTTGATATTCCGGGATATGAAAAAGAGCTGCTCGAAACTCTTACTGCAGATTCGTCTGATATTGACGATATGATGTCCGGTTACGGCATTATATCCGATGAAACGAAAGAGCAAATCGAAACTACCGCCAAAAAGTATGAAGCGGATGATACCGCCTATGCAAATGAAGCGGAAGAAATAAAGCCGGCGCAAATCGCGGATGAAACTCCTGAGCCTGAAAAACTTGACAGGCGATACATTGTATGCCCAAAATGCGGCGAACGCATTTGGATTTGAGGTATCGCTATGGCAATTAAAAAGGTTGAAGGAAAAATGAATGTCGTTGAAGCGGCAGAACAAAGAATAAAGAATGTCTTTTCAAACGGCGTCAAGGTCTATCTTGCGTTTTCGGGTGGTAAAGACACTCTTTGTATGTGCAACCTTGTTTATGAGCTTGCGATGCGCGGCGAAATAAACCCGAAAATGCTTACTGTCGTTTTCATAGACGAAGAAGCACTATACGAATCAATGTTCCAAATGGCGTTGAGATGGCGAAAAAGGTTTATCGCTCTCGGCGCACAATTCCGTTGGTATTGTCTCCCCGTTTATCAAGTGTCTATGCTTCATCATCTTGCCGATGACGAAAGTTGGGTAACTTGGGAGCCGGGCAAAGAAAATGTGTGGATAAGAAAACCGCCGCCCTTTGCTATTCTACGCGACCCCGCGATAGAATACGCAGGTCAGATGAATTATCAAACATTTTTGCCGAAAGTGTGCAAAGACGGTTTAATGATGGTTGGCGTAAGAGCAGCAGAATCTGTTCAGCGCGTTAAATATCTTAGCACGGTCAATATGACAGAGGGACACACAACGGGAAACAACATCGTATATCCGATATATGATTGGAAAGACAGCGATGTTTGGTTGTATATCAAAGAACGAAAACTTGACTTTCCGCAGGCTTATATAGACCTGTACCGTGTGGGCGTAAAGAAATCACAACTTCGGTTGTGTAATTTTTTTGCTTCGGAAAGCATTGCCGGACTTCGATATATAGCGGAGACAGACCCAAACTTGTGGGACCGAATTCAGAAGCGAGAGCCAAACGCATACCTGGCTCTGCTTTATTGGGATAGCGAGATGTTCCACAGGAGCACGGCGAAGCGAAAAGCACTTGAAAGCGGAGAGCCGAAAAAAGATTATAAGGAACTCTGCAAAAAGGTACTTTTCGAAGAGCCGGAGAAATACTTTACAAATCCCAAAACAAAAGAAGTTGCGAGGGCATATCGGCAATTATACGTCAAAGGGTTTTCTTTTATGACGCAGCGGCATTTCAAAAAGATGTACGAAGCGGTAATGGCAAGAGACCCGAAAAAGCGTTCCTTGCGAGCGATTTATACAGACATATTTATGGACTATACCAAGTACAGTAAGCAAACTGATGCGGGTAAGGGGGTGAATATGAATGGATGAATCGCTATTTGCTCCATTATCCTCTTTGCATTGGGTTGAGCGCGAAAAGTTAAAGGCGAACGACTACAACCCGAATAAAGTAAGCGAGGACAATCTGCAACTTTTGACACAATCAATCCTTACGAACGGATGGACGCTTCCGATAGTCGTGCGTCCGGACTACACAATCATCGACGGCTTTCACAGATGGACGGTATCAGGCAGAGAGCCGCTGCTTTCAAAACTCGGCGGCAAAGTGCCTGTTGTTATCGTGCATCACGATGACGAAGCCGGTGATATATACGGAACAATTACGCATAACCGCGCAAGAGGAACGCATCTCCTTGAGCCTATGAAAGTTATCGTGCAGAAACTCATTGACGAGGGAAAGACGGTAAGCGAAATCGGAAAGCAACTCGGAATGAAACCCGAAGAAGTATTCCGTCTGTCGAACTTCACCCGCGATGATTTCCTTGAAATGATGACAAAAGGCGTTGACGGTTATAGCAAAGCGGGAATGTTCAAGAAGATACTTTGACCGTATAAGCCATTTCCAACCCCATATAGCGTTTTACAGTTTGGCGCGAGCGTGAACTCGGTTAAACAATGTAATGCGCTATATGGGGCGTTTCCGTGCGTTGCAATGGATTGTAGACATCCCATAAGAAAAAGAAAACAAAATATCACACTAACGCAAGGAGGAATAGCTTGAAAAACAGAAACGGCGTTGAATACATAAAAGTATTCAACGACTACAAAGACGGAAAAACCGTATGCATTTGCAAGAGGGACAAAAAGCGATGCAACAAGCGATGTACTCCCGATGTGGTAGAGCGAGACAAATATCGCGGATGGGAAGATACATTCCACGTCAACAAATACGGAAAGTCGAAAGGTTAAAAGTCTTGATAATTCCCTACCTTGTAATCCCCCGCAAAATTGTTAAAGAAAAGGAGAGGAGGGAATGACAAATAATATCAATCATATCAGTGCTTGGGAACGCCAAGAAAACGAAAGCGAGCCTGCATTTCAGGCGTTTGTCACCTACCGAGATAAAGGTCTCGACCGTACCCTAATCTCCGTTTCGCAAGAGTTGCACAAAAGTTATACCCTCATTCGCAGATGGGCTGACACTTGGAGTTGGTCTGAAAGAGTCCGAGAGTATGACAACGAATTGGAGCGCAAAGCCAAAAAGGAAGCCGAGAAGCAACGCAAAGATATGTACACTCGGCACGCGAAGATTGCAACAACATTTCAAAAAAAGGCAATGGAAGCCCTTAATGAACTTGACCCGAAGATGATGTCGGCAAAGAGCATACGGGAATTCATTGAAATGGCAACTGAACTCGAACGCCAAAGCAGAGCAATGGCGGTAGAAGAATACGAAAAGGAAGACGAGGCAACGAACTCGTCTGTTGTTATTATCTGCGATATACCGAGAGACACACAAGGAGATGCGAAAGCAGATGAAGATAAACGCTGAAAACGGTGTGCGCCTTTCAAACATAATTGCTCCGCAGTTTTACGGAGTGCATTGGGATATTGTGGATGAAAAGCACACTTATTACGATTTGTATGGCGGTCGTGGTAGCACGAAGTCCTCTTTCATCGGAACGGAAATCCCGCTTGGAATTATGCAAGATCCGAACGCAAACGGAATGGTGTTCCGAAAAGTAGGCTCCACCATAGGAACGAGCGTGTTCGAGCAGATGTTATGGGGAATAAACGAACTCGGTGCAAATGACCTATGGAAAGCAACGACAAGCCCATATAAACTTACATACCGCCCGACCGGGCAGGTTATTATATTTCGCGGACTTGATAAGGCAAAGAAGTTAAAGTCCGTAAAGGTTGCGCGTGGATATTTCAAATATCTGTGGTTTGAGGAACTTGACGAATTCTCCGGCGAAGAAGAAATCCGAAGCGTTCAGCAGTCTGTTATGCGTGGCGGCACGAAGTTTGTTGTATTCAAATCATTCAACCCGCCGATAAGCAAAAGCAATTGGGCAAATCAATATGTGCTGAAACCGAGAGACGATTCGCTTCGGCACAAATCTTGCTATTTAGATGTCCCGGAAGAATGGCTCGGAGAACAGTTTCTCAACGATGCCGAATATCTGAAAGACACAAATCCGAGAGCATACGAACACGAATACCTCGGCAATCCCGTAGGAACGGGCGGCGAAGTATTTGAAAACCTTGATATCCGCGTAATAACAAATAACGAGATTGCTCGTTTCGATAACATCTATATGGGTATCGACTGGGGATGGTACCCCGACCCGTATCATTGGTGCAAAGTACATTACGACCCTGCACGCCTTACTCTTTATGTGTTCGATGAATTGAGAGCCAACAAAAAGAGCAACCGCGAGACATGGGAAATACTTCAAACCGAAAAAGGTGTTACCGGCGCCGATTTGATAACGGCAGATAGCGCAGAGCCAAAGAGCGTGGGAGATTATCGGGAATACGGCTCGAATTGTAGAGGTGCGGAAAAAGGTCCGGACTCTGTTCGATACGGTATCAAGTGGTTGCAATCTCTCAAATCAATAGTGATTGACCCTGTCCGCTGCCCCGCTACCGCAGAGGAATTCCAAAAGTACGAATATGACCGTACATCTGACGGCGAGATTATAAGCGGATATCCCGATGAAAACAATCACTCGATAGATGCAATTAGATATAGTATGGAAAGAGTATGGAAACGAAGAGGGCGTTGATTTCATTATGAATGAAAAAGTTTTATATTTTAACGGATTAAAGTTTACACGGGATGATAAGACTGGGTATTACTTGAATTCGACAGTCAGAAAGAGAATGCACAGATATGTATGGGAATTCTTTAATGGTCCTATTCCAAAGTTTTATCAAGTGCATCACAAAGATGGGGATAAAAGTAATAATGACATTTCAAATCTTGAACTGATACGCATTGGAGAACATCAAAGTCAACACAATGAGCAGTTATCGGATATTGAAAGACAATGGAGACGGGACAACCTTATTAAAAACGCAATTCCAAAAGCGAAAGAATGGCATAAAAGCAAATCCGGAAAAGAATGGCACAAACAACACGCAAAGAAGTCGGAAGCACAAAGACCTTTATTGCATTTTAGTTGTGAGGTATGCGGAAAAGAGTTTGATAGCAGAAACACAAGAAGCCGCTTTTGCTCTGATGCTTGCAAATCTGCGTGGAGAAGGTCAACAGGTAAAAACAAAATTGAGAAAATATGTTCCGTATGCGGAAACACATTTATGACAGATAAATACAAAAACGCAAAAACCTGTTCCCGTTCTTGTGCAAACAAGATGAGAGCCACATAATCTCTCAAAAGGCGGTTGAATATATGTTTTCAAGACTAAAAGAAATGATAAGAACGGTGGTGAGGAAATTGATACCGTATAAAGACATAGAAAAAGCAGAACAGTTAGAAAGTCCGTTATCGAGCGATATGACAAATGCGCTTGACCTGTGGTACAAAATGTATCTCGACCAGGCGCCGTGGGTGGATAACGATTCGGTATATTCCCTTAACCTGCCGGCTCTTATATGCTCGGAGATTGCACGACAGACTTTGCTTGAAATGAAATGGAATATATCAGGTCCTGTCAAAGAGGGAGCCGCAGAGGAAACCGAAAGCAAACGCGCGGTGTATCTCCACGATGAATTTGAGAAGCTCGTAACAAACCTGCGTACCAAACTTGAACAAGGATGCGCTTCGGGCGGTATGACAATAAAGCCATACTGCAAAGACGGTCATATCTATTTCGATTGGACTATGGCGTGGAGCCTTTACCCTGTTTCGTTCGGAGATGACGGCGAACTTACCGATTGTATCTTCAGAGACACATTCATCAAAGGCAAAACGACTTACACGCGCTTGGAGCGCCATACGGTAGAGGGTACGGATGTAAAAATCACTCAACGCGCTTTCAAGTCCGAAACAAAGGACACTCTCGGTACGGAAATACCTTTGGCAGAAGTGCCACAATGGGAAGGACTGCAACCGGAAGCGATAGTCAAAGATGCAGAAGGTCAGATGTTCGGTTGGTACAAAACGCCTAACGCGAACAATATTGATATTGACTGTCCTATGGGTGTCAGCGTGTTCTCCAAAGCGACAAATGTTATCAAACAGGCAGATATGCAGTATAGCCGTTTGCTTTGGGAATATGAGGGCTCGGAACTTGCGGTTGATGTTGACCCGAACGCGCTCAAACCGAAGCCGAATGCTGACGGAAGTATGGATGTGCCGAAACTCAATAAGCGGTTGTTTCGCGGCGTTGATTTGGGAGAAGATAGTACATATCGGGTATTTAATCCGCCCATCCGCGACACTTCCATTCTTGCCGGTCTTAATCAGCTATTAACGCGCATCGAAGACCTTGTCGGTATGGGGCGCGGTACATTTGCAGAGCCGAATCAAGACGCTAAAACGGCTACGGAACTGCGCATCAACAAACAAAGGTCTTATTCCACTATAAAGGATAATCAAGACGCATTGGAACGGTGCTTGCGCGATGTTGTTCGTGCTATGGATAAGTACGCAACACTTTACAAACTCGCGCCGAAAGGCGAATATGAGGTTTCTTTTGAGTGGGATGACAGTATCATAACCGATACGGGCGAACAGTTAAAAGAACGGATTGAATTATTCCAAAACGGTATAGTTGGTAAACCCGAACTTCGTCAATGGTATTTTGGGGAGACGGAGGCACAAGCTGTTGCCGCAATAGCCGCCATTGAGAAAGAAAAAGAAAATCAATTGGTAGGGGTAGAAGACCTTTTGCCGACATTGCCGAGTGATTGAAAATTATGGCTGATTATAAATTTGATTGGGATAAATACAGTTCAGGAACAGAATCAACCGACAAACTTGTTGACAAGATTATCGGCAGACTTGACGAAGTAAATACAATATACATTAAAAAAATTGCAGAACAAATAAAGACAATCGGCGAACTTAATCCGTCAAGTTTGAACAAAATCGAAATGATGTCGGATATGGGTACGGATGTTGCCGATATAAATCGCAGACTTCAAGAATTCGCAAGATTAAGTCGAAAAGATTTATATAAATTGTATGATAAAGCATTAAACGAAACTTATTCCGATTCTCGTTTTGAAGAAGCAATCAAAGAAAAAGGTGTATCAAAAGAAGGAAAAGAAAGACTTGAACGCTTTGCCCGTAACATAAGTATTCAAACGGCAAACGAAATGCAAAACTTCTCTAATACAACAGTAATATCCGAAAATTATCGAAATGCCGTTGACAAAGCGATAATGGCTGTTTATTCCGGCGTTACGGATTATAACAGTGCTGTAAGGGATATAATAAGAGAGATAGGTTATAACGGGTTGCAACTTGAATATGAAAGCGGATACCACAGAAGAATGGACACCGCATTGAAACAAAATATTATTGACGGCGTTCGACAAATAAGACAAACATCCGCATTGATGTTAGGTGAAGAACTCGGTTATGATGCAGTTGAACTTTCTGCACACTTGCGTTCTGCTCCAGACCACGAACCTGTACAGGGACGCGTATTTCTTAAAGCAGAATTTGAGAAAATGCAAAATGGCGAAAACTTCAAGGATGTTGACGGAAACAACTATTCCGGATTTGAACGCCCAATAGGTCAATGGAACTGCCGCCATTTGTTTTCAGCTTTTTCAACGAAGTATTCAATCAGAGCATATACTGATGAGCAACTTGAAGAGTATAAACGACTTAATCACAAGGGATGCGAAATAGACAGTAAACATTATACTATTTATGAAGCATCGCAACTGATGAGGCGTATAGAAACTGAAATAAGACGGCAAAAAGGGGCTTCTGTTGTCGCAAAAACTTCCGGCGATACAGAACTTCGTAAAGAATGCCAAAGAAAAATAAATGTCCTTTCAGCTAAATATTATCAAATAGCCAACAAATCAAATATAAGACCGAGCGGAGACAGATTGACGGTTGAAGGATTTAGGGCAGTAAAATTGACATTTACTCAGAAAGATGGTATAATAAGCAACGGAAAAGCCGATATACCGGAAGCAAAACTTACAAAGTATCTTCTAAAGTCGGGAACAACGCACTATTCAGAATTTACCTCAGTAGGATATTCACAAAAAAGCACTTCTTTGCTTGCGGAAACCTTGCTAAAACAATTTGATATGAATAAAGCAAGAGATTTTAAGGATTACCCAAAAGGCGGGACAGGATTCGTTATTGAGATGCAACTCGGAAAAGAAAAAACAAAGCCATTTACTACCGTATGGCAAACTCTTCCGAACGGAAATCCGAGATTTGTTACTGCGTATAGAAAGGGTGTGGGAAAATGATTGAATTATATAAAAAGGCAATATTAAAAAAGCATAATCTGATTGTCACTGTTGTAGATAATATAGGCGACACAAATGATGGAGATAAATACTACTATGTAGAAACAGAAGAACCACATCCCGAAATTGTAGACGGAGAAGTAACAGGCGCATTTCACGCATTTGTTGTTTCCGAGGATGAATTGGAAGAAATAAAATAATAATTGAAAAACATAAATAAATCAAAACAATAGTACAAGCCTGATTTATACGAAAGTATAAACCGGGCTTTTATTATGCCCAAAAACGGTATTAGGTCGAAAGACTTGATATAAATACCCTACCGTGCCGGGAAATAAATGCACGGGCACCACATCCGGAGAGTGGCTTCGGAAATACAAAATAAATCAATGGTAGCGAAACAGGAGGAAATTATGGAATTTCTGAAAAAATTATTCAACGGCGAGGCACTTACCTTTGAACAACTCGAAGAAAAGGTAAAGGCCGAAAAACTCAACATTGTCGATATCTCGCAGGGCGGATATGTCAGTCGTGAAAAATTCGATGACAAAACGGGCGCTCTCAATCAGCAGATTGCTGATTTGCAGGGACAGATTGCACAGCGCGACACCGATATGAACGACCTCAAGACAAAACTTGCCGATGCACAGGCAGACGCGGGCAAACTCGGCGCAGTTCAGCAGTCCCTTACGGACTTGCAGACGAAATATGATGCCGATAAGCAGAGTTACGAAAGCAAACTCACCAAACAGGCGTATGAATTTGCGGTGCGTGAAAAGGCAAACGGCTTGAAGTTTACTTCCAACGGCGCAAAGCGTGCATTTGTTCAGGATGCTATCGCAAAAGGCTTCACAATGGATGGCGAAACTCTGTTGGGCTTCGATGACTATGTAGCCAAGTATAAGACAGATGACCCCGATGCATTTAAGCCCGAAGCGGATCCGGCAGACCCCGGCACTCCGACTATCGTTCTCCCTGCAGGAAAACAGGCTCCGACCGGAAAAGCGAAAAGCCTTATCGAAATGATGAAAGCAAAAAACGAAAATCCGAATATGGAAGTCAACTTTGAAAACAAGTAATCAATCAAAAGGAGGATAATTATGTCTGAAGTATTCAACCACAAAATCTTTAACGGAGAGGTCTTTCAGAAATACATTGACCGTCTCCCCAACACCAACCGCACAGAACTGATTAAGTCCCGCGCAATTCGTCAGCGCCCCGAACTCGCAAGCTCTATGGCAGACCAGAACGGCGGCAACTACATCACCACCCCTCTCAAAGGTCTTATCAGCGGAAGCGTTCCGCAGAACTATGACGGAAGCACCAACCTTGATTCCAACGATACCTACACTTTCAGCCACTCCCGTGTGGTTGTAGGTCGTATGAACTCTTGGAATGAGCGCGATTTCTCCTATGACATCACAAGCGGCGAAGACTTCCTCGAAAATGTTGCGGAACAGGTCTCTGAATATTGGGATGAAGTCGACCAGGCAACACTTGTTCACATTCTGAACGGTATTTTCAAGATGTCTGATGAGGAAGGTCTCAAATTCGTTTCCGCGCACACTTACGATGTTTCTGCGAAGCTCAACAGCGAGGGAACTCTCGGCAATATGGACGGTACCACTCTCAATACCTGTATGCAGAGAGCCTGCGGCGATAACAAGGGTAAGTTCAGCCTTGCTATTATGCACTCGTTTGTTGCGACCAATATGGAAAACCTTAAACTGTTGGCATATCTCAAATATACCGACAAAGACGGTATCACCCGCGACCTTGCAATCGGCACTCTCAATGGCCGTACTGTCCTCGTTGATGACAATATGCCCGTTGCCGAAACCGTTGTTACCGCAGAAGTCAAGGGCGTACATACCATTACCGTAAACACTCCCGGTGTAGCCGGCGATAAGGTTTCCTTTGGTGGCGTAGAGTACACTTTCGACACCGCAACAAGTTACGAAAACAAGACCATTGCGGTCGGCTCTTCTGCATCCGACCAGGCAACCGCTATCAAAACTGTTCTTGCAACACAGTATGACGGAATTTTCTCCATCACAAAGAGTGGCGCGGTTGTTACGCTTACTCAGGTTGTCGGCGGTACCGGCGATAAACCTGCAATCGAAATTCCCGATGGCGATACCGTTGAAATCACCGCTGCGACTACCACCGTTGGTGTTGCCCGTGTTGTAAAAACCGTTTACACCACCTATGTTCTCGGTGATGGCGCTATCGAATACACCGACTGCGGTGCAAAGGTGCCTTATGAGATGGACCGCAACCCCGAAAAGCACGGCGGCGAGGAAACCCTTTATTCTCGTCAGAGAAAGTCGTTTGCTCCTTACGGCATCAGCTTTACCAAAGCGCAGATGGCGAAGCCGTCTCCTACCGACATCGAACTTGAACTCGGCATCAACTGGGAACTCGTCAATTCGCAGGAGACCGATGACAAGAAGTATATCGCGCATAAGTCTATTCCGATTGCGCGTGTACTGTCGTTGGGTTAATCTTTCACAGGAGGTAAGGAACAATGCACAATCGGTATCTTTCATACACCGAATACACAACTCGCGGTGGCTCCTTGCCTCAGACGGAGTTTGACATAGCCGAATTCCGCGCAAGAAAACGCATTGATTATTTAACCGATTCTCGTGTGCAGAATATGAAAACTGTGCCGGAATCGGTTAAATTGTGCGTATTCAGCCTTATAGGTCTTGATAGTGTTGTCGGAACGGAAGCACAGGTCAAAAATCCTGTCGTTACATCGTATAGCACGGATGGATATTCCGAGAACTACGGAAAGGCAATGGGGACACAGGAAGCGGAAAGAAGTATGAATGCTCTCGTTAATTCCTATTTGTTCGGTGAGCTTGATGACAATGGCACTCCCTTGCTATACAGGGGGGTGAGGGGTTGAAACTCTGCAACGAAACAATAACCGTCTATAACGCAAAGTATGACAAGACCGCCGATGCGGATGTTTATATCAAAACGGTAATAATCGGCGTTTCTTGGTTTTGCGAAATCGCTACTAATGTAGATAAAGACGGTCTTAAAGCGGCGAATAAGTTTATTATACGAATTCCCGAAGATGCTGATTTCGGTGGAAAGGATTACGCAAAGCCATCGGATTATGCGAAAGCACAGGATGTATCAAAACTGTTCACGCTCAAAGCCGGAGATATTGTTGTCAAAGGTATTGCTACGGAAACATCCCCAAAGCCTGCCGATTTGCACAAACTGTACAACGATGTAACGACCATTCTCGGAGTAACGGACAACAGACGTGCGCCGCATGGGAAGCATTGGAAAGTGGTAGGTGCGTAATGAGCAAGATTATAAGCGCAAAGTTTGAATGGAACAACGGCGCAGACCTATCGAAGCTCTGTGGACTTGATAAAGACGGCCGCGTTCAAAAGGCTATCGACAATGCGGTAATAGCACATTGCATTCCGTATTGTCCGATGGATACGGGAACATTGGCGAAAAGCCCATATTCCGCAAGTACGCCCGGAAAGGTCGTTTATCCCGGTCCGTATGCGCGTTATCTGTACTACGGCAAGGTAATGGGTCCGAACATACCCGTTTTCGATGACAATAGCGGAGAGCCGACACGGTTTTTCTCACCGCCCGGACAGAAAAAACATCTCACAGGCAAAGACCTTACTTATAGGACTGACAAAAACCCACTCGCAGGGGCGTTTTGGTTTGAACGAATGAAAGCAGACCACTCAAAAGATATTCTGAAGGAGGCGAAAGCAGTTGCCGGAAGTAGAAAATAACTATGATAATCTGCGTAAATGGTTTCGCGGATGCCCGGCGCTTTCTGCCGACAATCGCTTTCGTATAGACTTCCTTTCGGAAGACCCCACCGAATATGCTCTGTATGCAGTTCCTACGGTTATCAAATACCGCGAAAATGTGTTGGGTGAAGCCATTCCGCAAAGAATACAGGAACTCAACTTTATTTTTGCATCCAAAGAGCAGTATGGCGCAGATGTTCAACAGAATCTCGCAAATCTCGGCTTTTATGACGAGGTTGTGAATTGGGTAATCGAACAGAACGCCGAAAGGAATTTCCCTACCATCAACGAGGGAACTGTTATCTCAATCATACCAACGCTTACGCAGTATGCCGCTGAGGTTGGCAGCGACAGCGCAAAATATCAAATCCAACTAAAACTCACATACAAACGCAAATAAATTCATATCACGAAAGGAAATATTTATTATGGGAAAACTTGACCGTAACAGATTGATGTTCTTCGCAGGTTTCTTGCAGGAGGGTCAAAGCAAATCCGCTCCCGGCGATGTTGATTGGGAAGTTCTCGGCGTTGACAACGACGACCTCTCCAAAGAACTCAACCCCGACACTGAAACTTCAAAGAATGTCCTTCTTGAAGCAACATTCAAACATAAGGGTTATGAGCCGGAAGTTTCGGTAGATCCGTACTATGCCGATGAAGACTCTGCCCTTTATGAAAAACTGCTCGCAGCGGCAGTACAGGAAAAATTCGGTGATTCCGATATCAAAGGTTACTTTGTTGAGGTTGTTTTCAGCACCGCAACGGCGACCACTCTCACCGGCACTGGTTATATGCGTGAGGCTTATATCGTTCCTCAGTCCACAGGCGGCGGAACGGAAGGTCTCGGCATTCCGTTTAATGTAAACCCTGTTGGTCCTATGACCGCGGTTACTGTTACCTACACGATTTCTACCCGTGCGGTAACTATCGCTATCCCCACATAATCAGAAATCATAAAATAAAGGCAGGTTTGGGTTTCGGCTCAAATCTGCCTTTATCATAATATCGGGAGGATTAAATATGTCTGATAAAAATATTCTTCGCGCCGTTGTTGATGACGGTACACGCGAAATTCCGATTGTAAATAAATTCGGAAAAACTATCTGCAAGGTTTATTTCAGACCTGCGGATTATTCCATCATTGACCGATATAACGAACTTGTAAAAGAGTTTGATACATTGGTAGAGCCTCTTAAGGATATCTCAATCAAGAATGACGGTACGGCCGTATTTGAAAAGGATTGGGAGATTCTCAAAAATGTTGAAAATGTCGTAAAGCAGAAGCTTAATGAACTGTTCGATATGGAAGAAGCAGACGAAATCTTTGCAAAGAGAAACGCCTTTTCTTCTGTCGGCGGTGAGTTTTTCTGTTTGCACGTAATCAATGCACTTGGCGATGTTATCACGACCGCCATTTCAAACGAAGCAAAGTTGTCAAAAAAGCGTATGGACAAATACCTTGCCGACATTGAGCCTATCAGTGTCCCGGAGGTGAATGACAATGCTGGGGCAACTTCCGACAACGCTGACAATTAACGGTACTGACTACGAAATTCGTTCCGATTACCGCAACATTTTGCGTATTTTTATTGCGTTTAATTCGGATGAACTCAGCGACGAGGAAAAGGCGCTCATATTCCTTAGGCGAATGTATGTAAAACCGATTAAAGAATCGGATATAGTCGAAGCATACAACGCGGCGTGTGATTTCATAGAAAATCACGAACATTCAAGTAAACATCATCCGAAATTGGTTGATTGGGAAAAGGATGAGGCATTAGTATTTGCCGCTATCAACAAAGTAGCCGGTAAAGAAGTACGGTCCGTTGAATATATGCATTGGTGGACTTTCCTCGGGTATTTTCAGTGCATAGACCGTGAAGATACTTGGGGAGCCGTTCTCACTATACGGCAGAAACGCGCCCGCCATAAAAAATTAGAAAAATACGAAAGCGAATTCTTTAATGCCAACAGAGAGATATGCGAACTGGGAAGCAGCGCAAATCGCAAAAAGGAGGCAGACGACTTCGCGAAAAGACTTCAAAAAGAACTTTTGGAAGAAGGGGGTGATTTGTGATGCCAGGTAATGGTTCAGACGGCTCGATTACCATTGATACCGAACTTGACAAAACAGGTTTTGATAAAGGCTCCGATAAACTTTTGAATGCAGTAAAAGACCTAACGAGTGCCGTTGACAATCTCGGAGATAATATGATGTCCTCGTTCTCACAAGTCATTCCCCTGCTTTCAAATATATCAAGTGCCGCATCTCGCGTTAACGGAGAGATGACAAAGACCGCCACACAGACGGCGGATGCAAACGAGCGTGTTGTTACATCAGAGCAACAGGTCGCACAGGCGGCAAATCAAGCGGCAAGCGCGGTTGACCGTCAAGGTAGCGGAATGAGTACGCTTGTTTCGGGAGCGACCGGCGCACAGAATAGTATCTCCGCACTCGAACGAGAGGTCAATTCTTTATCTTCGGGTATGTCGCAGTTATCCAATAGTGCCGAAACGGGTTTTGCAACGGGCAATAGCGTGCTTTCTTTTGATACCAAGTTGTCCGATATGGAAAGCCGTTTAGACGCCGCACGGGCGAAATTAGAGGCCTTTGGAGCAACGAAGATACCGACAGAAGATTATCAATGGTTGACAGAATCACTTGCCAAAGCCGAAGAACAGTATAACAAACTGCTTGAACGCCAAGCGAAGTACGAAGATACGGGAGTAAAACAAAACTCAAAGGCGTGGCAAAGCCTTGCGTACGACATTCAACAAGCAAGGGCGCAAATAAACGATTACAAAGGTGAAATGGCGTATATGGAAGAACAAGGCACCGCCTTTACTTCCGGCGCCGATACCGAAGAATACGCTCGGATGAAATCGTCTATTGACGAAACCGCCGCATCATTGGAGAGAAACCGGAAACTGATTGATTCGGAAGCACTTGCACAGGCGCGTTTGAATGTTCAAGCGGCGCAAGAGCAAGTTATCAGAGCACAGACCGCAGAACAGAAAGCGGCGGCACAGGCACAATTACGCGATGCGCAACAAGAGCTCAACGACCTTGCCGATTCAATGTCAAACAAAGACACAGGGCCATCGGATGAGGCTGTGTCCGGGTGGCAGAAATTCGGCGGTGTTATGAAAGGTGTCGGCGCGGCTGCGGTGAAAGTAGTCGGTACGCTCGGAAAAGCAACTTTCAAATTGTTATCAAAGGGCGTACAGGCGGCGACAAATAAACTCAAAGATTATATCAAGCAATCAAAACAGGCATCACTCACATCCAATGCGTTGGTAAAATCGCTTACAAGTTTGAAGCGAATGCTGATTACTCGTATAAAGCGAATGTTTATCAGCGCAATTTTTAATGAGGTCAAAGAGGGATTAAAGGAACTCACAAAATATTCCGCTGAATTTGACAGAGCCATGAGCAACATCAAAAATTCAGCAAAAGGCGTATCGGGTAATCTTACCATATCTCTCGGAAACCTTATAAGCACCATTGAGCCGGCACTAACCGCCGTGCTTAATATGCTGACATCTGCAATTACTCAATTCAATGCTTTTTATGCTGCATTAAGCGGTAAGAAAACCGTAACGGTAGCAAAAAAGCAAACGGCATCTTACGCCGCTTCGTTGGAAGATGCCGCAGATGCCGCAGAAGATGTAAAAAATCAGTTAATGGGCTTCGATAAGATAAACAAACTCAACGATGATTCGAGCAAGTCAAGCGGCGGCTCGGATATGTATGAGGATGTTCCCATTGAATCTACCATAGGCGAATTCTTCACAAAGATAAAGAATGCCTTTGAAAAAGGACAATGGAACGAAATCGGAAGAACTATCGCTGACGGTCTGAATACGGGTATGAAAACCGTAGATGATTGGTTTAATACTAAACTCCATCCGCTTGGCGTAACTTGGGCAGGGCGCGTAGCCGATATGCTTAATGGATTAACTGACGGTTTCAGTTGGAGCGGACTCGGCAAAACAATCGGAGACGGCTTTAATACGGCTTTTGATACTGCATACACATTCTTAACTACATACAACTTCCTGCACTTAGGACAGGGCGTTGCAACGGCTATAAACAGTTGGTTTGAGCAAACAGACTTCTCCCTTATCGGAAAAACGCTCGGCGCAAAACTTCGGGCGGCGATTGACCTTGGTTTTGGATTTGTAACAACTCTTGATTTTGAAAACATCGGTCAGAATATCGCAGATTCAATTAACGGCTACTTTGAGGAAATGGGAAAGATAAACCCCGAAACCGGTCTTAGCGGTTGGCAGGAACTCGGAAGAGGAATAGCCCTATCGCTTAACGGTATCAAAGATGCGGTTGTAACGGCGGTCAAAAACATAGATTGGGATGAAGTAAAGAAAGGTCTTGGCGATGCAATTTCTGAACTGTGGGGAAATCTTGATGTTGAATTAAAGGTTGCCCTCGTTGTTTCGTTAGCCGCCATCACTATTGGCAGTATTGCAAAAATCCTTATCGAACAGGCGGTATTATCAAAAATAGCGTCTTCCTTTGCAAAGAAGATAGCCGCCGCATTTGCCGCAGAGGGCGCAGCTGAAACGGGAGCAGCAATAACAGAATCCATCGGAACGGAAGTAGCGGCATCTGCAGGAACATCATCCACGCTTCTTGCCGCAGGTAAATGGATAGGTGCCGCACTTGTAGGCGCGGTCATCGGCGGTATCGTAGGCGAAGGCATTGACAAGATAATCGGCTCGTTTGATTTTGACGGTAATGAGTATTTCAAGAATTTCCATTGGTTTGGCGATGATGAGTATTCATTTATCGGTCAAGCGAAAAATGTTTTCAGCAATCTCGATGTTTTGTACGATGAAACATTCGGAAAACTCGGAGAATGGCTCGGCAACGGTATTTGGAGCGCGTGGGAATCGACCTCTCAAAAGTGGACTGAAATCAAAAGTTCAGTATCTACAAAGTGGGATGAAATCAAAACAGGAACATCTCAAAAATGGGGAGAAATCAAGACGGCAGTTTCCGACAAGTTTACCGAAATCAAAACCGATGTATCTACATCCGTAGGAAATGTCGCAACGACAATCTCTACTAAATGGGGAGAAATCAAAACAACTGCTTCTGAAAAATGGGCGGGCATAAAAACATCCATTTCTACCTCGTGGAACAATATTAAAACGGATGTCTCGACAAAAGTAGGAAGTGTTGCCACAAGCGTTTCAAAGAAATGGGATGAGATCAAAACCAGCGTTTCCACAACCGTAGGCAATATCGCCACAACCGTATCGAACAAGTGGAATGACATCAAAACCACCGCGTCGAATAAGTGGAATGACATCAAAACCACGATCTCGACAAAGTGGGACGGCCTGAAAGACACTCTGAAAAACACAGATTGGACTTCCATCGGCTCAAATCTTGTGTCCGGCTTGAAAAGCGGTATCACAAACGCTTGGGACAGTTTGAAGAAGAAAGTCGGCGGGTTATGTTCTGATTTGGTAAGCGGTGTAAAAGATTTCTTCGGCATCGCTTCTCCGTCAAAAGTATTTGCCGCAATCGGTCGCTTCTTAGGACTTGGTCTTGGAGAGGGCGTTGACGACACGAAAAAGGATGTTTTAAGCACCGTTTCTAATTTGGCACAGTCTGTAACGGATGAAATGGAAGATACCGAATTAAAGCCGTTGCAACTGTCAGAAGACAGTACCGTGAGAGGTCTTGACCTTGTTGCAGATAAACTCGCGGGAATAGCCGAAACATTCAAGGCGATAACAGGTATGCTTTCCTCTATGGGTGGATTGAGAGTGCCCGAAATTGCCGCAGGTCGTGTTGTCCCGATTAAGACAAGAGTGGATGCATCAAGCACGGGAGATACTTCGGATATGTACAGAGGATTCTCCCTCGCAGAATGGAAACGCGCTTTGCGTGAAGTGTTGCACGAATACGGAATGGATGGAGACATTGTTGTTCCTGTAAGTCTTGACGGCGATATTATCTACAAGGTGGTCGTTAAAAAGAATCGCGACCATACTATCAGAACGGGGGTGAACGCACTTGGCTAATTACAACATAGCGGTATTAGACGGTGTCGTTCTCCCTGTTCCTGCGGAGAACGGCATAACGGTAGGATATAAAAAGATTTGGTCGAAGAACACCGGGCGCGGCTCTACCGGTCTTATGGTTGGCGACATTGTGGCTATTAAGCAGACGGTTGACATCAAATGGACCGGGATAGGAACTGCCGAATACGACAAAATTCATAACATTGTCGATAATCAGCAAAAAGCCTTTGTGTCGTTGACATTAAAAAGGAATAGTGCAGACCCCGGCGATACCATCGTGATTTATTCCGGCGACACCACATATCCAATCGACCATATTGTCGATGATGAAACCTGTTATGCCGACATAACGATAAACTTTGTGGAGCAGTGAGAGATTATGTACGAAACATCAGCGGCCGTAGCAGCTGCAATAGAACAATATTCCCGCACTTTCCGCGCAAAACTTGTATTTGAGGATGATGGATATGTAATCGGCGGCGATACGGAGCGTACCGTTGTCGATTACAAACTCCAAGGCGGAAGTTGCGCAACACACGATTTGAAAATCGGCTCTACAATGTGCGCAACAATAGAAATGCATCTCGGCTACAAAGAAACAGTTTCCTTGCTTCGCCGAGATTGCAAAATGTATATCAGCATATTGCTTAATTCCGTATTTGTTGATATACCGTTCGGAAAATACACTATCCGAGATTCCGATTCGGCAAGCGGACAGACGGTTTTATACTTGGCGGACTATATGTATAAACTTGACCGCGACTATAAGACGTCTCTTGTATTTCCGAACACAGTAGAAAATATCGTGGCAGACATATCGCACCAATTCGGCTTTGATTACGATGTCGGAACATTGCACGGCCTTGTTATCGGCAATGTGCCGGTTGGTATGTCTTACCGAAACATAATCGGTCATATCGCCGCGATGAACGGAAAATTCGCCGTATTTGACAGAGATGGCACATTACGCTATAAGTGGTATGAGGCGGCGAATTACACTATCAATAATGATATCATTACAGACCCAACGGTTTCGGAAGCGGATTATGTGGTAGGCTTCCTCGATGTTCAGCTTGCTGACGGAAGTTACAAAACGCTCCCGGAAGAAGCGGAATCAGAGCAAGGAATATCTATTGCAAATCCGTTTATGAGCGATAGCGCAATGCAAATAGCGTGGAATACTGTCAAAGATTTTGCGTATCGCCCTGCAACAGTAAAAATGCTTTTGGGAGATCCTCGCATCGACCCGTGGGATATTCTTACGCTAAATGTAGGCGATGCTGAATATAGCGTGCCGGTAATGACCTTATCTTTTGAGTTTGACGGTGGGCTTTCGTGCGAATTGGCGGCAACTGCCACAACCGAAGACAGCGAATACCAAACTCCTACTCAAAGGCAACAGTCGCAAACACAGGCAGATATCAAGAGCGCAACATATGTAATATTCGCAAACAATGTTATTGATGTGGATATTGATATGTCGAGCAAAAGGCTTCTCCGTCTCGCGTTTGCGGTAACGGAAAATGCAACGCCGTATATGATTGTTACGGCACAGGTTGAAATCACAACGCCCGGCACATTGCTATTCACCGTAACCGTAAACGGAAGTGCATACACATACCATAGGCAGTTATGTGCAGAGGGTGATAATCTTATTACTTTTATGGTGCCCTTTGTTTCGCTATCCACAACGGGTAGCCATTCGGTAGAAGTGCTTATTTCAAGCGAAGACGCAGCGGGTATCATTCTCAACGATAATGCAAAAGCAATTCTGACAGGTAGCGGAACATCCGGCGCGGGCGCATGGGATGGTCTTATTACCGTTTCGGATGGTGTACGCGCAATCCGCGTGAACATTCCGGAAGCAATTCGCTCTATTATCTCCCCGTTCTCCGACAATGCCGATGTCGGCACGGTTGCACCGGGAAGCGTTGCACAATCGGATAATATCAGCGCAATTCGCGTTGATATACCGTCTGCAACGGTTGTATCGTTCAGCGGAATTATGGACCGTATGCGCTATTATCCCGTTGTCCGTCAAGCAATCATCTACCCCGCGAATGAAGCGGAATATATTTATAACCGCGACTTTATTGATATATCAGAAAACACCTTCAAATTGCGCAGAGCATACGAATATCACGGAACGGCGCAGACGGTGGATAGCGGTCAACTGACAAGTGTATCGTTACCGCTTAATGTGTTTGATTCCGTATCGGAAGTGGAGGTTGAAGAATGAACTATAAAAGCGTACAGGATATGATAGCGGCAGGCAAAACGAATATGATTACCTTGCTGAACAATGTGGCTTATGATGATAACGCCTACACTATCACAAATATACCGTCTTGGGTGAAATTCAACGGTCATACTTCATCCACGATGCAGGCAAGCGGTAACTCTTGGCTTGGCTTCGGAAATTATGGAGAGCAGTTCAAATTCAACCGCCGCGATGCGAAAATGTTTTATCTGTGGTATGAAACGGGAACGATTTTCAATTATATAAAGTTTATGAAAATCAGATGGCGCGGTTATTCGCAGTATAATAGCGCATATTGGCAAGAATGGGAAACGGTATGGTTTGATACGGGCGATGTTATGATACACGCGGTAGAGATACCGGCTGCTTATTATAACGGCTCTTTCAACATTATCGCCGGTGGTGCAACAACCATAACCTATTCGTACAACGCTTTAACCGCCGCCTCTCCGTATGTAACATTCTATTCGCAAGATGAGGAAAACACTACATTCCAAATAGCGTATGAATTGGCGAACATTCGCGTACCGTGGCACGATAAATGGCTCATTGAGAATGAGGGCGTTTATTACAATATCATAGACGGTGAATTAAATCCGTTGGAGATAACGGAGATTACCGCACAAAATATGATAGATTACGGTATGGATGATGCGCCGAGCGGTGCGCTCCTGCTCAATATGAGCGCACCTAAACTTCATAGGTGGAATGATAGCGAACAGTATGTAGAAGTGCCGTTGCAACCCGTAATAACGGCTCATATTGCCGCTTTACCGTATGAGCAGGTAATGGAATGTCATATTGATATGAGTGATACCACAATCAAAGGAATTGAAAAGGTAACGGCTCTGTATTCGGGCATTACTCAAATATGTTATTCGCTCGATGACGGCGACACATATACACAGTATATGCCGATGACAGATTTCCTCGACCTCGATTTTGCAGAAATATATCGGCTATTGCCGAACAGTAAAATTCTTCGCCTGCGCTTTTACTTTCAAGAGAACGATGTACTTACGCGGCAGACGATAACCTATATCAATTAAGGAGGATTGTTTATGCTTAAAGGTAAAACACGGTTTGAACTTACCGATGTAAACACAGGCGAAAGAAAAGTATTTGAAAAGCACAATATGGTGACAAACACACTCAGTAATCTTTTTAATGGTCTTAATTCGCATTTGTATCATCCGTTGGAAACAACCACTCATTTGTGGAGTATTGTAAACAACTTAATGCCGATATACGATAAGGCGTTTGGCGGTCTACTTTTGTTTGACGGATTGCTTGATGAATCGCAAAACACGGTTTATCAAAACGGAAATGTTCACATTGTAGGAAGCGCATATAACGCTTATTCGGGGACAAGTGTGTGGCGCGGGTCAAGAAACAACAATGAAAGCGGTTTGCTTTATGATGGAACAAAGGCAATCGGATATCGCTTTGTTTGGGACTTCGGAACAGATAAAGCAAACGGAAATATACAAGCGGCCGCGCTGACAAGTTCCGCTGGCGGAAGCGGAGGCTGTATGAATATTGATATGGCAACAGAATCCGAGGCGGATGCTTCAATGGCTTCTGTAATGGGCTCTTCGTTTACCGTTTTTCAATCTGCAATAACATCTTCTTCGCATAGAATATTGAGAATATCCGGAAACGATATTTTTTATAGCAACGGTTCAAACCTCTATAAGACATCTGTATTTTATCCGAGCGAAGTTAAAATTATAGATTCGTATAAAGCATTCAGTACCGCAGAACTAATAAAGACTTTTGGCTATTCTTTGAATAATGCAAATATTATGCCAAATGGGAATATTGCGGTTACTTTCGCAGAAACGGGAAAGTTCACAACGCATATTATCTCTGTTTCTGATTGGACAGAAACAACGGTTGAAACGCCTTTCGATGATGCAAGTACATATACAAGTACGGCATTTTATTATGATAGCGCAAAGCTCTATTTAGTAAACGCCAACGGAGTGAAAATACTTGATGCAACAACAGGAGATTTACTGCATAACTCAACCACTTTTAAGTTAAGTAGTCCAAGTTCAAGCTATGTAGTATGTGTCGGAGATTATCTGTTATTTGCGAATGTTATAAATCGTTATGAATCAACCACATACAAACGAGGAATAGCGATAAGCAGAATAACAAATGCAATATCGAATGTAAATGCTCCGTTTCACAAAAACACATCTACAAGTTATTATTATTATCACAGATATAGGCAAATTTCTTGCGATGATGTTCTCTCACCATATATTCTGTTTGATGATTATTACCATAGTAGCAGTGATTACTTTTATGTGACGGCGGTTCGTATGTCTCCATACATACTTACGGTACAAAACCTCGGCTCTCCCGGTGTAACGAAAACGAATGCGCAGACAATGAAAGTTACATACGAAATCACCGAAGATTTAGAGCCGGAAAACATCTAATCACAAATGTCAGATAACTGACTGTGAATATTTCAAAAGGAGGGCTTACAATGAAAGCGATATCTACAAAATTGGTTGGCTACAAAGACAACGGCAAAAGAATTATGGAAGCGTTGATTACTTCCGATGAAACACCCGATGAGCTTCCCGTTACCGGCAGAGATGTTATTGGTATGAGCGAAGACGAATGTTTTGCACCTATGTCAATTCTTTACATTATCGGAAACGCTGATGTAAAAGTTTACATTGCAAACGAATCGGGAATGTTCATCGCGCAGTAAGAAAGGAGTGGTAAAATATGAATTCTGAAGAAATGACCCCTGCGATTATTTTTTCGACATTGGCAGAGAAAAAAGCCGTTAAAAAGGCAAAAGAATATACCGATGCCGCTATTGCCGCTCTCCCGAACGGTCTTGTATATAAGGGCGCCGTTGCTTATTTTGACAATCTCCCGACATCCCAAGTGGAAATCGGAGATTGCTATACTGTAAAATATAAAGGCAGTACGGGAACGGAAGCAGACGGTACCGAATATGCTTGGGGAACTTTTGAGGGAGTAAATCAATGGATTCCTGTCGGTCCGGATATCACAGGCAAAGCGGATAAAGTTAAAAACGCAGTATCAGACAATCTCGCTGCATTGGATGCTGACGGTAATATCAAAGATTCGGGCGTTCCGAAAAATGATATTGCAAATGCGGTCAGTTATTCGGCACAGACGGGAAAAACCGATGCAGAAAAAACACAGGCGCGTGAGAATATTGAAGCGGAGCATAAGCACCCGTACATTTCGCTGCGCCGTATCGACTCATATTTATATGAGGCAACATTTCAAGCACTTGCGCCGGAAATTGACCTCGATGTAGTAACGGGCGGTATGTGCAGTTCTTATGTTCAAGGCGGGAAACTTTATTCCAATCTTGATTGGAATTACGCAGAAACGGCATCGTTCCACATCATCTGTCCCGGATTTGAGGGTATGGCGTTCTTGGGCTCTTTAACCGATACACAGCTTGACGATAGGCTGATAGGTCAACTGCCGTATCACATTCGTGATGGTAGGAATGAAAACGGCATTATGGTTGCAACCCACATTCTTTATAATGATTGGGATGCACACGGCAGCGGCGAAATCCCGCTTACGAAACTGCCGTATATCGCCTTGACACGCATTAAGTCTATGGCGACTATTGAGGATGACCTTGACGGAGTGCTTGACAATCTTCACACAACTCCGGCTATGGATGCGGCGGAATATCTTATTCAAGTTATCGTATCAGACGGTACGACAACTTGTGTACTGCGACCCGGCAACAGTTCTGCGGGTACTTACGAAATTGTTGACATCACCGCAAATCCGAAGTTAACGAATTTCCGTTGGGTAAGCAATCCCACCGTAGCACGCACCAATCTGCAGAACAGACCGACAGGCGTTGAACGGTGGAATGAAATGCCGGAAGCGTTATCAGACCTTCGTTTTACAAAAGCCTATGAATCACCCATCCGTCTTTCAGAGTTTATCGGCATTAACCATACAACGAAAGACAGCACCGATGCAGAACTGACCGAAATTTATAATACGGCTCACGATTTGTACGAACAGCGTAGCAGAGACGGCTCGACCTGGCAGACAATGCATAGCGTTATCTATTCTCCGCACGGTATCGAACACCTTTGGGTGCAGGAGGATTGGTCGCGTGATTATGTAGGTATAGCGGGAGTGCCGACAAAACTTTCTGATTTGGAAAGTGATTCGCTACACCGTACCGTTACCGATGCAGAAAAAACGGCTTGGAACGGTAAAGCAGAAAAGGACACCGAAGCAGAAAAAGGAAATGTCGCAATATTCGATATTGACGGTAATCCCTCTGATTCGGGATATAAGTATGCTCCCGAACAGAAAACCGCAAGTATGAAACAAAGTGTCGGCGTTGACACAGAGGGTAAATTGTGGGTAGAAACCGATTCCGGCAAACCTCGCTTTGGTGTAACAGGTGTCGGCAAATCACCCACAACTCTTACACGCATATGGGATTCTACCGGCTTCACCGCAACGCCGAGCACCGATGCCGCCGCAGGCCATTCGGACTTTGACTCTTTCAAACCGTTCAACCGCAATAAATGTGTCGGCTCTTGGGCGCTCGTTGGAGATAAAGCGGTATTTACTCCACAGGCATATTATGGCGATGTTGATTATGCCGAAGATGGCACTATGGGCGATTATGTCGCTATTGATGTAACACCGTTCTTTTGGTATCACGATAACAATTCGGGAACATTTGCTGTATCTGAAGGATGGCATTCGGGATGGGAGTATCACCCTGTTTGCCTTGACGCTGACGGTAAGCCGAGAGAACACACCTATCTGCCGGCGTATGAACTCGGAATGGTAAACGGAAAACCTGTTTCACTTCCCGGATGTCATCCCGAATTCGGAGCATACAAAGCACTGTGGGATAAATGCAGATTGTATGGCGATGGCGGAAATATCAAAAACAAGTGCATTATGGAGCCGTCTGACGTCAACCATTACAATTGGTTGCTGATGACTATTGAATTTACAACGACCAATATGCGGGCCATAATGCAAGGTGCAACAAGTATGCGTTATTCATCCGATGCCGTTCAGCTTTCGGGTACGGATGTCAACTCTGTAGTCCTTACAAGCAGTGTTGGCGATGCCTATGTTGTAGGTCAATCAATCTACTTAGGCTCCGCACATTCGGACACGCCATCAAGTGTAGCGGCATACAATGTTGTTACAGCAATCGAAAAGTGCGATTCTGATGGGACATTAAATCCGTCCGGCACATACCGCAAAATTACCTTTGACGGAACACCGCGAACGGTAACTGCCGCAAGCACAAAAATCGGCTCACGCCCGTGGATAACCGGCTCAACAAATTCCGTGCTCGGTCATACCGGCTCACCTGTTTCCAACACGGACAGCAAGCACCCCTGCAAGTATCGTTGGCTTGAAAATCCTTATGGAAGTATCAATAAGACTTGCATCGACCTTATGGATGCGCGTGTAGAAGACGGCGACAGTTTCAAACTTCGGTGGTACTACAATAGCGAATACAAGCACAACGGCGCAACGGCAACATCCAATCCGTCATCGGAAAGCGCGTTCACGGAAGCGGCAGGATGGCATTTGCTTTCTGTCGAAACCGATAAAGAACACTATGTCAACGGTTACATCAAAGAACTGTCGGCGGATGCTGATTATCCGACTGTTTTTGTCCCGACCAACACAACGGGTGGCTCTGCGACTACATATTACGCAGATTACGCCTACCTCGTGCATTCCCACGCGGTGCGTGCTGTTCGGCGCGGTGGCGACCTGGCCTTTGGCGCGTCCTATGGTCCGTGCTACTTCTACGCGGACTCCGCGCCCTCGTCCTCGCATTGGACGTACGGCGCCGGGCTTTTCTTTGCCCAGTAGGGGTGAATGCCGTAGGCAGAGGGGGTCGCAACCCCCTTGTTATCCGCGCGTAAGCGCGGTAATGATTTTCGTTATTTTATAACGAAGCAAAGACATTTCATATAAAATGCCTTATACTATATGATAACGGGATTATAATGTGCTTAGTGGGTGGCTTTTGTCCTCTCCACGCCTACCTCGTGCATTCCCACGCGGTGCGTGCTGTTCGGCGCGGTGGCAACCTGAACAATGGCGCGAACTATGGTCCGTGCTACTTCAACGCGAACAACGCGCCCTCGAACTCGAATTGGAATTACGGCGCCGGGATTCCCTATACAGTCGAAATGCGAATGTTAGTATTGCACATTATTCTTCCGTGGTTCCTTTGGAATCGAAATGCCATCCGACTGGATCGGCTTGGTAGGTTTACTCTCGAAGAGCCGAAAGGATGAAAAGATGAAACGTGCCGGGTATATTTGGGAAAAGTTTTGCACAGTAGAAAATGCAACGAAAGCAATATATCGCGGTACCGAAAATAAGCGCAAAGACAGAGTCGTTGTTCGTCTATTCGGCAGCGGCTCTGCTTCGCATACAGGAGAACTTGACCCGGACAAAGTCAGACGCTATGCCGAAAAATTGGTCGAATGTCTTGAAAGCGGAAATTGGCATCATCAAGAAGGTCTAAAGAAACCTATTGTGTCAGGCGGAAAAGCAAGAGAAATCGAAATAGCAAAACTGCAAGACCATTTTATTCAATGGATGGCTATACTTGCCATTGAAGATTTGTTGCTCAAAAAGATGTATCGTTATTCTTGTGGGAATGTTCCCGGTCGTGGTATAGAATACGCAAGAAAAACGGTTGAAAAATGGGCAAGGTCGGGAGATTGCAAGTATTTTGTTAAGCTCGATATCAGACACTTTTATCAAAATATAGATGCCGCGAGATTAGCAAGTATCATTCACGGTATGATAAAAGATAAGAGATTTTTGAGTGTCATTGACGAAATCATATATTCTACGGCCGTACCGGCAGAAGACGGAACTATGCGCGGTTTGGCAATAGGATATTATTCAAGCCCATGGCTCGCAAATACATATCTGAACTCTCTTGACAGATTTATCACATCGGACTTATACAAGGAACGCAGAGGGAAACGCGTACATTATGTAAAACATTATTTGCGTAATGTAGACGACCTGCTTCTTATGGGAAATTCCAAAAGTGATTTGAAAAAAGCCGTTAAACAGGTAATAGTTTTCTGCAAAGAAAATCTTGGTCTTGAAATCAAACCCGCTTGGGAGATATGTGCCATAGGAACTATGACGACCGATGGAAATGGAAAACAGATTGTTGCTCCTGGAACAAAAAAGATTGATATTGTCGGCTATACTTTTACAACCACTACAACAACGGTGCGCGACTATAATTTTCTCCGTTGCAGGAGATTGGCGAAAACTATTGCGAAACGATTGGAAGAAAGAAATGTCGTATTCCTTAGGAACGCCCGTGCGCTCGAAAGTAGATGCGGTTGGTTTTCACACGCCGATTCAGCATATTTCTTCAAGAATTACATTGACCCATATATTGACCGAAATTTTATTAAAGAGGTGATTTCTTATGCGGATAAGAACGGAATTATCGGAGATGCCGCCCGCGTTTACTGTCGCCAAAGAGGAGACGAAGGCGGTTATTACATTTTATACGGATGTTGCTGAGGAACAACGCGAGGAAGGAAAGGCATACACCGCTATATCGTGGACTATCGAAAGATATTGGTCCCCCGATATAGAGCAGCGCATCGCAAACAACTTGTCGAAGTGGCTTGCAGAAGCGCAAGACGAATGTTACAACAAAGCCGCAGAAATCGTAAGAGCGGAAAGAAATGCGCTACTTACGAACAGCGACAAAGATATGGCGTTCGACAGGCTCAATATTGACCTGCCCGAAAACATTGCTGCCATAAACTTGCTCACTTCGTTTATTTCTTTTATCAAGTCTCTTAAAGAGATTATGACGGGCGCAGTGGCAAAATACAGACAGGCATTGAGAGACATACCGGAACAGGAAGGTTTCCCGTATGATGTAAAATGGCCTGAAAAGAAATAAAAAGGAGTATTTGAAATGACACAATTAGAACTTATAGATTGCTTATGCAACATAATGGAAATGCAATCAAAAATCATACGCGAACAGGCGCTTTTCATTGAAGAACAGCTGACGGTCGATGATGCGCTCAAAAGAGAGTTTGCAAAAAAGCGAATTGCAGTAGATGATGAGCTTGACCGCGTGGAGTATAATATGCGCTCATTTCACAATACTTCGAACTGACAACAAAGTACAGATTTTCCCCGATGAAAATTCATCGGGGTATTTTTATGCCCGGAGGTAAAAGAAAGTGGAAAACGGAATAAACATCACGCCACAAGGAATCATTACAACCGCCGCAGTAATATCGGCGGTTGCGGCTATTTTAGGCATCATATTTGCGGTGTATCGTTGGTATCTGAAACAAAACAAACAGGATGAAGATATCAAAGAAATAAAAGATGAGCAAACAATACTCACTTATGGCGTTTTGGCTTGTCTGAAAGGACTTGCCGAGCAGGGTTGTGATGGTCCTGTAAAAGATGCCATAAACACGATTGAAAAACACATTAACAAACAGGCGCACAGGTAGGTGAAAATATGAAGAAAAAGCGATTTAATAAAATGGACTTCTTCCTTTTGCTTATCGCCGTTGCTCTTATTGTATTCACTATCGAAATGATAGGTATATTCAAGGAAACAGGTATGATACCCGATACGCTTGTTACTTGTGTGTTCGCCGCGCTCGGTGGTGAATGCGGCGCGATGGCGTGGATAAAAACCACAAAAGAACGTCAAAGAGACCGCAAAGAAATGTTAGAAGACCGCGCACACGATGAAGCGCGGGAGGATGCAAAATCTAAAAACACGGAGGATTATCACTATGGGACTTAAAGGCGCAACGAACGAAGAAAAGATTTGGAATTTCCTTATCGAAAAAGGTTTCAATGCATACGGTGTAGCCGGACTTATGGGAAACCTTTACGCCGAAAGCGGACTTCGTTCTGACAATCTCCAAAACACCTACGAAAAGAAACTCGGTTATAACGATGCGGGTTATACTTCCGCCGTTGATAGTGGCGCGTATAACAACTTTGTGCGTGATTCGGCGGGGTACGGTTTGGCACAATGGACATATTGGTCGCGCAAGCAAAATCTTCTGAATTATGCAAAGAGTGTCGGCAAAAGCATAGGCGACCTCGAAATGCAACTCGGATTTCTTTATAAGGAATTGTCTGAAGGTTACAAGAGCCTGTGTCAGTTGCTGAAATCTGCCACATCGGTCAAAGATGCGTCAACGGCAGTTCTCACACAATTTGAACGCCCTGCAAACCAAAGCGAAAGCGCAAAGAATACAAGGGCTTCATACGGTCAGAAATACTATGACAAGTATTCAAAAACAGAAACAAAAAAGGAGACGAAAACTATGTCGAAAATCTCAACGGCTGCTGAACTTGCAGAAAGGGCTATTGATGCAGCCAAAAATCACAAAACCCTTTATGTTATGGGCGGTATCGGATATCCGTTAAATGAACGCGGAAAGCAGAGAAGCCAAAACAATTCGTGGAATACCACGCCGGACCGCAAAGCATTCATTAACGCCGCAACAGATGACACTTTCGCTTTTGACTGCGTGTGTTTTATCAAAAGTTTGCTTTGGGGATGGCGCGGCGACAAAACAAAGACTTACGGTGGTGCAGAATACGAGAGCAACGGAGTACCTGACATCGGTGCCGATACGATGATTACACGGTGTTCAGATGTCTCTACCGATTTTTCCAAAATTTCGGTTGGCGAAGCCGTATGGATGCAGGGACACATCGGCATTTATGTCGGCAACGGTCTTGCGGTTGAATGTACTCCTGCGTGGGCTAACAAAGTACAGATTACCGCTTGCAACTGCACAAAGAGCGGATATAACCGCCGTAATTGGACAAAGCACGGTAAACTCCCGTATGTGAAATACGAAGCAGAAGCCGCCCCTGTGGTCGAGCCGGCAAAGCCTGCAGATACAAGCCTTAAATTCAAGGTTGGCGACATCGTCAATTTTACAGGAAAAACACATTACAAAAATGCAAACGCTGCGACCGGCACCGCCACCAAAGCAAGCAAAGCGAAGATTACTGCCGTATCTGCTTCCGGTAAACATCCGTATCATTGCCGCGCCGTAAACGATGGCGGTGCTTTTGTTGGCGGTGTTTACGGTTGGGTAAATGCCGCCGATGTTTCTGCCATCTCCGTTCCGAAACCTGCGGCTACTTCTGCAAAAAGCGTTGACGAACTTGCAAAGGAAGTTATTAACGGTAAATGGGGTAACGGAGAAGAGCGCAAAAAGAAGCTCACCGAAGCGGGTTATGATTATGCCGAAGTTCAAAGCAAAGTAAACGAACTATGCGCAGCGCCGGCAAAGGCGGCACCGTGGACTCCTGCTATCGGAGACAAGGTCAACTATAAAGGCAAGGTGCATTATAAAAACGCAAATGCGCCAAGCGGATATGATTGCCGAGGCGGTTTGGCTACCATTACCGCAATTTATCAACTCGGAAAGAGTAAGCATCCGTATCATCTTGTAAAGGTGTCCGGCTCCGGCGCAACCGTTTACGGTTGGGTAGATGCAGGTACATTTGAAAAGGCGTAATTATGGATGAGATTATGGATTTTGTGTTGCTCGTTCTGATAATCGTCTGCTATGCCGTATGGATTGTGAGCCTTGCAAAATATGATGGGAAATGCCCGTGTGAGCCAAAGGATTGCAAAAACTGCGTGTATAGCGGTACAGGATGTAAGACAGATCCGAAAACAAAAGGAGAAGATTGTAATGATTAACAGTATTTTCATTTCGGGTATATCCTTAACGGGATTGCTCGGATTTGCGGCGTTCTTAACTTCCGCGATAGTCGAAGTTACAAAAAAGATTAAACCGTTTTCCCTTATGCCTACGCAACTGTGGTGTATGATTGTATCTTTTGTCGTATGTGTTTTGGCATACTTCGGGTACAGTGCATACTCGGCGATACCTGTTCATTGGTATTTTGTCGCTTGCGTTGTTGTAGCATCGTTTATCGTGGCATATATCGCAATGTATGGATGGGACACGCTTAAAACATTGTATGAACGATTTAACAAATAAATAAAGAGTAAAAAACGAAAGCCCTGTACGCGCTAAATAATAGCGTTTACAGGGCTTTTTCTTTTTATCCGGTGTAAACCTTATCGAATGTCTTTCCTACCGTTGCAACGGGCGTATGCGCGAACTGCGTGCCATTCTGTAATTAAATCTGCACATCCGCTACAATCGTGCAATGCTTCATCCATTCCGCACTGTTCACAAACATACACATCGGCTCGTCTGCTCAAACAGTTATTATGGAGTTTTTCGCGCATAGTCTTTTCTCCGCATCGTGGGCATATCTCAAAATCTCCGCTTTGCTGTTCTTCGGCAATTTTTTCTATTATTTTTATCGCTTCAATCATCGTCTTATACCTCCCACTGTTAGTTATTAAGACCATCATACAATTCACCAACAACATTAGCAACGAATTGTATTGCCGGATAGTAATGAAGTTCTCTACTCAGTTCTAAAGCATATTCTTTTGCTGCTTCCAATGTATTGAATCTTAGGTCTTTGTTTCTGTCAACAAAATAGTAACAAATTTCATAATCCATATTATTCACCCCTTTATCCAATAGTTTCCGATACATCCGCTTGTACTGTCCCATATATCATATACCTTAAATTCGAAATCTTTTACAATGCAAACAGTGTGATGACCGCCTATGTTACATACGATGCGCTTATTACGATTATCGTTTTCGTTTAACCATTTGCACCACTCTTTTCCTGTGTATTTTGTTCCGTCTTTTTTTCTTGGTTGAGGTTGTTTCTTCCACCCTTTTGCTTCGAGATATTTTGCTATCCCTTTTGTGTCTGCGTTGTCAAAACCTGTTATACACTGCATTTCTGCCTGTTCCATAACGCATTGATTGTAAGGTATTTCAAGAGCAGTACATAATGCTCTTGTTACACAATCCCCTGTGATTCGATTATGGGGATTTGCATTGTAATAATGAAATGTGCTTGTGTCAGAGAATTTCTCTTGTCTTGTCATTTTTATTACTTCCTTTCATAATGTGCGATTGTTAGGTATAATCTTCGATGTCGCACTGTGCCGACTCAAGATTGCTTATACAATATTCGATGTTTGATATCATTTCATCAATTGTATCATATCTTTCTTGCTCTTTGTCCGTCATATCGCGGTCGTTGTCTAACGCTTTCTCTTCGATTGAATCCCGCTTTTCTTCAAGTTTTTCAATTTTTGTGTTGAGTTCGTCTATGATATTTTGGATTGAATTGTATTCCTTTGTAAGTTTCATTTCTTATATTCCTTTCAATCATCATTAAAGATTCGCCATTATTTGTTTTGTCTCGTTATATGAGGGGAAAACGATTTTTACAAGATATCCTTTTTTATCTCCTACGATATATTTGCCTTTGATGTGTTGAAATCTTCCACCGTTCTTTTCAACCCATTTCTTGATTTTTTCTTCAACCGTGTCCATGTAAATGTTTTTGTTGTTTTTTGCTATACCACAGAAATATGTGTCTGCGTATTCGGTCATCGGTTTAAGATGACTTAAAAGGTTTTTATCAGTTAGTGTCATTTCGTGTCTTCCTTTCACGCTTCAATTATTTCGGCTCTTTCAAGGCGTATGCCTTCGGCTTTTAACTGTTCTCTGTAAATCTTTTTTGCTTCGGTTTTGTTCTTTGCGGTAACATACTCAACATAGCAATCGTGGTAGCGCGTACCGCCCGATACATAACTGATAAATGCGTGAATTTCAAACTCTTTCATTTTTCGTCTGCCTCCTTGACTTTTTTGCCTTACCGTGTTATAATCAAGGCGGTCGGGGTAAGGCTCCCGACTCGCCTTTGAGCGTTGAGTGAGTGGTTACTGTGGTAGGTGGCACTCACTCTTTTTTACTTTTCATCGTTCATTATGCGTTTTACGCTTTCCCGAAGTTCTTCGAGCGTTTCGCACTTTTCGATGAGTTCCAAGATTGCTTTGAGCAATGCCTGCGTTACATTCAAATCGTTCATTTCCTCACTTCCTTTCGTAAGAGGTTTTGTCCTCTGCCTTACAAGTATATAATACACTATTTAGTGTATTTTGTCAAGTGTTTTTTGATAAAAAATCAAAAAAATTTTTATATTTTCTAAAAATCGTTGACAAAATACATTTTTTAGTGTAAAATACAAGCAACGATAAAACGAAAGGTCGGAATGAATATGTCAATGGCTGAAAAAATCCGAATTCTCCGCGTAAAAAAGGGCAATCTGTCAGAGAGAGAATTGGCGGTGCGTATGGGCGACACTCCGCAAAATCTCAACAACAAGATGAAGCGCGATGATTTTAAGATAAGCGAACTGACGAAAGTAGCGGATGCGCTCGGCGTGGAACTTGTTGTTAAGTTCGTTGATAGAGAAACAGGCGAAGAATTGTAAAATAAAAGACCGAAGCCGCGAAGCTCCGGTCCTTTATGTAAGGAACTGACTAATCATCATCTTTGTGCGGTGCGTGGCCTGCTCGCGTTTTTGTTGTAGTGTACGGGGAAGGTACTCTTACAATAATTTCCGACAGTTCGCAGCCTAACGCCTCACAGATTAGGTCAAGATGTTCAAGGTTTACTCTCTCGGCTATTTCGTGATACAATTCATTTATTGTGGATGGTCGTATCCCGGTAGCACGAGCGAGGTCTGCTTGAGTCCACCGAAGTTCGCCCAACTTCGTGGATAATCGAATTCTAATCATAGCCATGCTCGCTCCTTTCGTTAAATTCTAACAGGTTTTGGTGATACTTGCTTGAATTTGTTAGATTATAACGAAATGCGTTATAAGTTCGTAAGCATAGCAAAAGCAAAAAGCATTTAGGTATAAAACCTAAATGCTTTTTCTACTTGCGCAAACCCTTGCAACGAGATATCCGGCAAAGAAAAACACCTGCCAATTATCTGTGTTCAAATTTGCGCCACTTGGCGGAGAGAAAGGGATTCGAACCCTTGAATGGGTATTAGCCATTACACGATTTCCAGTCGTGCGCCTTAGACCAACTCAGCCATCTCTCCAAGCCATGGTATAGTATAAGCGGAAGAAGAAAATTTGTCAAGCGTAATTTCTTAAATTAAATGCGGCGTATAAAAAAACACTTTCAATTTTCGGTGATCTCTGCTATAATATGTACAGTGGAATATTATCACCTAAGGAGCTTTGACATGTCCAAGGCAGACAATATAAAAATATATGAAAATGATACAATAAATTGGTATCCGGGACATATGGCGGCGGCAAAACGCATGATGCAGGAGAATATGAAGCTGATCGATATAATAATCGAGCTTCGCGACGCACGTATACCTTTTTCAAGCGCTAATCCCGATATAGAAGAATTTACCAAGCCGCGTATCATAGTTCTCAGCAAATCGGATCTTGCGGATGCGAAAAAGACAAATATGTGGCTTGACTATTTCAAAAGCAAAGAGATCCCGGCTATCGCGGTATGCTCGAAATCCAAGCAAAATGAAATATTCGGTAAAATTGACGCTATTTGTGCTCAAAAAGCGGAATATTTCGCTTCAAGGGGCATTGAACGCAATATACGAGCACTCGTTGCCGGAATACCCAATTCGGGCAAATCGACGCTCATAAATTCAATATGCGGTCAGGTACGTGCCAAGACCGGCGACAAGCCTGGTGTCACGCGCGGTAAGCAATGGATAAAGACCCCGAAACTCGATTTGCTGGACAGCCCCGGAATACTGTGGCCGAAGCTCGATGACCAAATGTGCGCGAAGTATCTTTCATTTACGGGAGCAATAAATGATCAGGTACTGAAGCTTGAAGAGCTTGCACTTGAGCTTATCGCACTCATAAATTCGCTCTATCCGAACGCACTGCCGGAACGCTATAAAATTACCGCGTCCGGGACGGCAATAGATGATTACGAGGCTATATGCAAAAAAAGAGGCTTTATCTTAAAAGGTAATCAATACGATTATTCACGCTGTGCACGTGTTTTGCTTGATGAATACAGAGGCGGTGTCCTCGGCAGAATGACGTTGGAGACTCCTAATGGATTATGAAATCGAGAACTCGCTGATAAAAGCCGGATACAAACTGATAGGCGGAATAGACGAAGCGGGCAGAGGTCCGCTTGCGGGACCCGTGGCGGCGGCGTGCGTTATCCTCGATCCGTCGAATATCCCGAAAGGGATAAACGATTCCAAAAAACTTTCGGCAAAAAAGCGCGGACAACTTTTTGATGAAATATATGCTTCGGCAATAGCCGTTTCGTGCGTGACGGTAGATGAAAAAGTCATAGATGAGATAAACATTTTGAATGCCACTAAGCTTGCGATGCGCAACGCAGTGGCTGATATCGCGATAAAACCGGATTTTCTCATAATTGACGGTAATTTTACGATAGGACTTTCGGAAAGCGAAAGGTGCGTGATAGGAGGCGATGCGCTGTCGCTGAGTATTGCTGCCGCTTCGATAATAGCTAAGGTCACGCGTGACCGCATCGCAATGAAAATGGATGAGGAATTTCCGATGTACGGATTTAAGGATCACAAGGGCTACGGAACAAAGGCACATACGGAAGCGTTAAGAAAATACGGTCCCTGTAAATATCATAGGACGAGCTTTTTGAAAAAAATCTTATCGGACGGTAACAAATATGAACAATAAAGAGACGGGCAATTACGGTGAAAGCATTGCCGCCGACTATTTGAAGAAAAACGGGTATAAAATCATTACGACGAATTTCCGTGTGCATAATACAGCCGAAATAGATATTATTGCATCGGACAAGGATATACTTGCGTTTATTGAGGTAAAGTTCCGCAATTCGGTCAAATACGGTTACGGTAGAGAAGCGGTAACGAAGGCAAAGCAGAAGAAAATCAGGTTTGCCGCGGAATATTATTTGATGATGCAAAAAATCAAGGATAAATTCTGCCGGTTTGACGTGGTTGAGATAACGGCGTTGGGAGAAAGCCTTGATATAGAGCTCATAAAAGATGCCTTTTAGAGATTGCATATGAACATTTTTTTAATACGGAGAGGAATAAAATGAAAAAACGGATAATAAGCGCATTGCTTATCATAATGCTTTTACTGCTTTGTTCATGCGGGCAGGAAAAACAAGCGGAAAATGTAAATCTGCTTAAAAACGGGAGCTTCGAGACTGTAAACGGTACTTTGCCGGAGCAATGGACGCTTGAACGCTACGATTCAAGCGACCCCGTTGACAATTACGGTATAGTCAACCGCGCTGATTCGCCGGACGGGGCAAACGCCGTAAGATTGCAAAATGATGCGCCGAATGATACCAGATTCATTCAAGAGGTCGCGGTAGAACCGAATACGTATTATAAGCTGTCTGCAATGGTGAAAACCGGAAGCGTTTACGGCGAAAACGCCACGGGTGCGAATATTTCCTGTATGCAGACTTATTGCGTGAGCGATTTTGTTACAGCCGATGAGGAATGGACGCGCGTTACCGTTTACGGTAAAACAGACCGCAAAACTAAATCAGTGACCGTAGCCGTACGCCTTGGATATTATAGTGCCGAGTGCAGTGGATGCGCGTATTTTGATGATATTTCACTTGAAAAGATTTCAAAGCTTCCGGAGGACGAGGAAGCACATTCAATGGCAAAATTTGAGTTTTCGGCACCCAAAACCGAAAAAAAATCGTCCGAAGTCGCAGATATAGAGATCTCCGTTTTGTTCAGAGCGGGGTTGTATTTCGTGCTGCTCGCGTTATTTGTGTATCTTGCACTTCAGAACAAGGATAAATTTTCGGTAAAAACCGCATATATAATAATCGCTGTTTCGGTGCTTGTGCGGCTTGTTGCGTCGGTCATGTACACCGGATTTAAGGTGGATATAAACTGCTTCTCCGTTTGGGGCAGACATATGGCAAATGTTGGTCCGTTTAAGTTCTATTCGGAGGATTATTTCTGCGATTATCCTCCGCTGTATATGCTTGTCATAGGACTTATTTCGGCGATATTCTCGAAAATATCACTTTCGCAGGGAATAGGACTCATGATACTTAAGCTTCCCGCTGTGGCTTGCGACGCGCTTGGAGCTTTGATAATACTTAAGGAAGCCAAAAAGCACGCGGATGAACGCATCGCTTCGATACTTGCGATAGTTTATGCCGTTCTGCCTACCGCGATACTCAATTCCGCGATATGGGGGCAGGTGGATTCGGTACTTGTGCTGTTTATGCTGCTTACATTTGCGCTGCTTGACAATGACAAATTCGGTTTAAGCGTCGTAACGTATTTTATCGGTTTGCTGTTCAAGCCTCAGGCGATACTTTTTGCGCCTGTCATGGCGCTTGCCGCATTCAGGGAATTTCAGGAGATCTTTACCGATAAGACGACGGCAAAAAGGCGCTTGCTCGGCGGCTTCGGCGGTTTGGCGGTATCGACTGCCGTATTTGCGTTTTTGTCGATTTTGATGCGCAACGGACAAAGACCGCTGTGGCTTGTTGAAAAATACACGGAAACGCTCGGCTCATACGATTACGCCACGCTTAATTCATTCGGATTCATGGGTCTCATAGGCGGGCAATGGGCGGACACGGCAAAAACCACGGTTTTCGGCATAAGCTATTCACTGCTGGGGACATTGCTTTTGATATTCGTTGTTGCCGCGTCACTGATTCTGTTCATACTTGCGTCAAAAAAAACCGGTGGCAAGGCGGACAGAAAATATTTGTGGCTTGTTGCGGTATTACTGCTTTCGGGGGTCGTAACTTTTGCAACGCGCACACATGAAAGATATATTTTCCCCGTCATGGCGTTGTTGATCGTCTGTGCATTCCGCTTTGATGACATGCGCTATCTGTGGCTTACTGTCGCATACGGTTTTGTTAATTTCGTAAATACGGCGGCAGTATTGTATATTTACGAAGACCTCACTGTCTATATGAGCAAAAACGACGCGCTGTTTATATGCGGCTCGCTTGCCGCGACGCTTTTGTTCGTTTTGACGGCAATATTTGCTTTCGATACTGTTCTTGGAAATAAAAAGATAACACTTGACACAAAGAAAAGCAAAGAGGCGGAGAATATTTCCGGAAAGGCTGACAAGTCCGGGAAGGCTGTCAAGCTTGAACGTCTTTTTGCGCGCAAAAGATTTAAGCTCCCGAGGGTAACGTGGAAGGATATCGTTGTCTGCACGCTTATTACCGTAATATACGCAGGCGTTGCATTTACGAAGCTCGGTGATACGAAAGCTCCTGAGACGCAGTGGCACACGAAACTTTCACCCGTTTATGTCACTGCGGATCTGGGCGAAGATACACAGATAGATGATATTTTATTCAGTTCCGCGGCTTCGCACGGAAGCTTTACACTGTCGTATTCGTCCGATGGCGAAAAATATTCGGACTACGGCACTTATTCTCCGTCGGCAATAAGCGTTTGGCAGAGCTGTAACGGAAATCCGTTTTCGGCACGGTATGTAAGGCTTACCGCACGTTCGGCAATTTCACTGAACGAGCTTGCGTTTATGCACGACGGAAAGCGTATAATACCCGAAAACGTAGATACGTTCGTTACTCCTATGGATTCGACCTGCGGAAAGGGCGATTATCTTTTTGATTATACAGGTGATGTCGCCATGGATGAAAAGCTCGACGTTCCCGTTACGGAATGGACTTCAGGCGGAAAATACATTCTTCATTTTCCGTCACCCGTTTCAATTTATGAGATCCGGGGCTATATCACGTATTCTGAGCCGGACGCAAGCGTGGATATCATGATCCCGACAGAGGACGGTTGGACGCTTGCTGTACAGCTTATGCCTTACGGCAATATACCGGATTGGTGCGAAATGAGCTATGCCGTTCCCGCTGATGACCTCAACGACATTACAGAAATAATGCTTGACGGCGGCGACGGTGCCGTGCATGTGGCTGAAATAGCGGTCTTGACTGAAAACGGTTTATTGGAAAATATGACATTTGAGCCGCTTGACGGAGCGGACGAAACACAGATAAAGAATTGCTTTGACGAGCAGGAATCATTTGAGGCCTCAAGAGAGATCTCCGAGAGATTTATGTCATCAACGCCGTGGAAGATCACCTCGTGCGCTGATTACGTTATTGCCGATTTCGGAGAAATAAAGCATATCTACCGCGGCACATACTATGCAAGTGTATGCTCGGGCGTGTTCTCGGTATATTATTCATATGACGGAGTAAATTGGTCTGAAAAGGAAAAGCATACGGAAAATGCGGGTGACTTGTACTATTGGCGCGGATTGCCGTCAAACGAAGGAACATACGATGCTCTTGAAACACGTTATGTTGCCATATGCGGCGAAACGCAGAATATGCGCTTCATCGAGTTTGCGTTTTTTGAAGCCGCGGATTCGACAACGCCGATCCCCATAGTAAACATTATGGCTTCGTCCGAGGGTGAGAACGGCGGCAAAAATATTTTTGATGAGCAGACGCTTGTGCCTACCCGCGCTTCGTACATGAACAGCATGTATTTTGATGAAATATATCATGCCCGTACTGCGTATGAAAGTGCAAACGGGCTGAGCATCTATGAATGGACGCATCCGCCACTGGGAAAAGATATGATATCGTGGTGCGTTTCACTTATGGGAATGAATCCGTTCGCGTGGCGCTTTGCGGGAACACTCGCGGGCGTACTGATGATACCCGCAATGTATTTCATCGGACTTTTGATGTTCCGCAAGACGTCGTGGGCGGCTTGTACCGCAGCACTTATATCACTTGATGGTATGCACTTTGTACAGACCCGCATCGCCACGATAGATTCGTTCTCGGTAATGTGGATAATATATATGTTCCTGTTCATGTATTGGTATTACAGCATCAGCTTCTATGACAAAAAGCTGTCGAAGACGTTCGTTCCGCTCGGACTGTGCGGACTGTGCTTCGGGCTCGGCGCGGCAAGTAAATGGATATGCCTCTATGCCGGTGCCGGACTTGCGATACTCTTCTTTATAACGGTGTACCGCAGGTTTGACGAATATCGCACTGCAAAAGCTATGCTTGATGATTCAAGCGGCACCGAAAGAGAATATCTTGAGCATGTTTGCGATTCGTTTGTTCCGAACCTTTGCAAAACGATACTGTTCTGCATACTTGTATTTGTGATAATTCCCGTTATCATATACTGTGCGTCATATTATCCGTATTTCCATGCCGAGGGCGAAACACGCGCATGGTATAAGATAATTCTTGACAATCAGACGGCTATGTTCAATTATCATTCAAAGCTCGATGCGACGCATCCGTTTCAATCCGATTGGTACACTTGGCCTGTCATCTACCGTCCGATGTTCTTCTATTCGGGCAAGAATCTTCCCAAAGGGAGGATGGAATGTATTTCAACATTCGGAAACCCCGCCGTATGGTACGCAGGGCTTGCATGCACGCTTATCGGCATAGTGATATTAGTAATGCGTTTCTTGGGCGAAAAGCTTCCTGCGGACGCACGCAAATCGGGATTTGCTTCACTGTTTGCGCCGGGCGATGAAACATTGAATGACAGAGATGAGCGCGATACAAGATTGCTTATTTTCCTGCTTATCGGTGTTGCGTGCAACCTGTTGCCGTGGGTAGGTGTAAGCAGATGTATATTCATCTACCACTACTTTGCCACAGTGCCGTTTATTATCATGTTTACGGTATACGTTGTCCGCTACCTCTGCCGTAAGTACAGAAAAAGCGGGATCGCGGTGCTTGCGGTGCTTCTTATAGCGGCACTTGTACTGTTCATAATGTTCAAGCCGGTTTGGAGCGGCACTGAGGTCTCAAAGGAATATGTAAACACATATCTGCGCTGGTTTGACAGTTGGGTGTTCGGAAGCTGATATCGCGGAAACGGGAAAGGAAATAATATGAAAACTCTTTTGATTGACGGCAACAGCCTTATTAACCGCGCGTTCTACGCTCTGCCCGTGCTTTCGACCGATGACGGTATATATACCAACGCGGTGTACGGCTTTTTGAAAATGTTCTATAAGGCGGCAGACGAATACGCGCCCGACAACATCGTGTGCGCGTTCGACTTGAAATCGCCTACGTTCCGTCATAAGCGTTATCCCGAATATAAGGCGGGACGCAAGAAAATGCCGGATGAGCTTGTACCGCAGATACCGCTTTTAAGGGAAGTGCTGACGCTTCTCGGCGTAAAATGCGTAAGCGTCGAGGGCTTTGAGGCAGATGATATCATCGGTACCTATTCGCTGATGTCGGATCTGTCGGGCGGCGAGACGGCTATAATCACGGGCGACCGTGATTCGTTTCAGCTCATAAGCGAGCATACGAGTGTATGGTACACCAAAAAAGGCATTTCGGATATACTTAAGCTTACGCCGGATAACATAAAGGATAATTACGGCGTTACCGAAAAACAGGTGTGCGACCTGAAAGGCTTGATGGGCGACAGCTCGGATAATATCCCGGGCATAGCGGGCGTAGGAGAAAAGACAGCACTGACATTGCTTGAAAAATACGGTACTCTTGAAAGCGTGCTTGAGCATGCCGACGAAGTAAAGGGTAAGCTCGGCGAAAAGCTCCGCGACGGACGCGAGGCGGCAACCGAAAGTAAGTTTTTGGCGACCATAGTGCGCAATGTGCCGGTAGAACCGCTTTCGGAATGCGCGTATAAGCCTGTTTCCGACGAGGTAGCCGCGGAGATATTTGCAAAATACCAATTTAAGTCATTGCTTGAACGTGTAGGTGCAAAGAAAACCGTCTTTGAGCCGCATACTGCGGATTTTTGTGATTTGTCATTTATCGGGGATTCTGTCGCGGTATATGTTACCGATTTCGAGATTCTTATAGCGGCGGATGAAAATAAACAGTATCGCATTTCGCTTGTCGTGGATCTGCTCACCGCGGGAATGCCGCTTGATACGGCGGTCGAAACACTTCGCCCCGTAATGGAAAATGAAAGCGTAAAAAAATACTTTTATGACTGTAAGTCCGCAATGAAGCTTTGGAATATCAAAAATATCTGCGGAGATATAATGCTTGCCGAATACTTGCTCGATGCGGGCAATGACGATTTTTCGTTCGCACACATCGCGGAGCGATATTCGGTTTCCGAGGGGGCCGCGTCAATATTCCGCGTGCACGAGAAGCAGGCGAAAGCGCTTGAAGCGCAGAAGCTTACTTCACTTTATTACGATATGGAATTACCGCTCGCCGCTGTGCTTGATTCAATGGAAAAGGCGGGCTTCCGCGTCGATGCTCCGACACTCCGCAGTTTAGGAAGCGAGTTCTCCGAAAAGCTTTCTTCGCTCACGGGTGAAATATATGCGTTTGCGGGAAAGGAATTCAATATCAATTCGCCGCAGCAGCTCGGAAGCGTATTGTTTGAAGACCTTGCACTTCCCGCCAAAAAGAAGAACAAACGCGGTTACTCCACCGATAATGACGTGCTTGAACAGCTTGAGCATCCGATAATTCCGCTTATAATGGAATACCGTCAGCTTCAGAAGCTTAAAAGTACTTATGTCGATGCCATGTTTGGATTGCTTTCTTCCGATGGACGCATACATTCCACTTTTAAGCAGGCGGCCGCGGCAACGGGCAGAATATCAAGCACCGAGCCGAATTTACAGAATATACCCGTTCGCTATGAGGCAGGCAGAGCTATCCGCAAGGCATTTTTGGCGGATGAGGGCAAGGTGCTTATAAATGCGGATTATTCGCAGATAGAGCTTCGCATACTTGCGCATCTTTCGGGCGACGAGACTCTGATAAGCTCATTTAACAACAACGAGGATATCCATGCCCGCACCGCCGCTGAAGTGATGGGGATAGATATTTCGGAGGTCACAAGGGAACAGCGAAGCCAAGCAAAAGCCGTAAACTTCGGAATAGTTTACGGGATCAGTGATTTCGGACTTGCAAAGAACATAAACATTTCCCGTAAAGAAGCGGGAGAGTTCATAGAAAGGTATTTTGAACGTTATCCGCGGATAAAGCAATATATGGACGAATGTGTCAGCGAAGCAAAGCGCTCAGGCTATACTACGACGATTTTTTCAAGACGCCGCGCGATACCTCAGCTTAAGGCACAGAGCTTTCATGTGCGTGCTTTCGGCGAGCGTGTTGCGATGAATACCCCGATACAGGGAAGTGCTGCCGATATAATCAAGCTTGCGATGCTGAACGTACACAGAGAGCTTGAAAAGGAGCCTCGGCTCGGTAAACTGATTTTGCAGGTGCATGATGAGTTGATAATCGAGGCGGATGAAGCAGTCGCCGCCGATACCGAAAAAATGCTCAGGGACGTAATGGAAAACGTTACGAAGCTTTCGGTGCCGCTTAAAGCGGAAACAAATGTGGGAAGGACATGGCTTGATCTGAAATGATTCTCGGACTGACGGGCGGAATAGCTTCCGGCAAAAGCACGGTATCGGAATATTTTATTTCAAAAGGGATACCCGTTATAGACGCCGATGCCATTTCGCACAATATAACTCAAAATGGGAACAGAGGAGCGGAGGCTGTGCGGGAAACATTCGGCGATGAGTTTTTCGTTCAAGGAGAGCTCGACAGGAAAAAACTCGCAATGTTTTGCTTCGGGAATAGCCAAAACACCGAAAAGCTGAATGAGTTGCTTCATCCCATTATCATTGAGGAAATAGAAGATCTTATAAAAAGGTACGCGGGTGAAAAGCTGGTAGTGCTCGACGCTCCGCTGCTTATAGAATCAAAGCTTTACAAAAAGTGCGATAAGGTGCTTTCGATAATATGCGACCGTGAGATCCGCATAAAACGTGCGATGCTTCGTTCGTCGATAAGCGAAAGCGAGGTGCGTGCGCGTATGGATAAGCAGATATCCGATGACGAACGGATGCGGTATTCCGATTTTATCATTGATAACAGCGGAACGGTTGAGGATACGCTTGCACAGACGGATAATATACTAAAGGAGCTTTTCGGATGAAAAGAAAAAGAAAGAGCTTTTTTCAGAGCAACGTGCTCAAAATGATCATCACCGCAATACTGCTTTTTGCTTTTGTGTATGTGGCGTTCATATGGAGCAATACATATATAAAGCAAAAGCTTCCGGTAAAATTCAGCGAACAGGTCGAAATGTATTCGGATGAATACGGGCTTGACAGATATCTTGTATATTCGGTAATAAGCGTCGAAAGCGATTTCGATAAAAATGCCGAATCGAGTGCGGGTGCGCTCGGACTTATGCAGATAATGCCGGAAACAGCCGATTGGATGAACAGCAAATATTCACTTGCAATAAATGATATCGACCTTTTTTCGCCCGATACGAACATCCGTATCGGATGCTGTTATCTTTCGTATCTGACAAAGCGTTTTGGAAGCACTGAGCTTGCACTTATCGCGTACAATGGCGGAGAAGGCAACGTAAGAGAATGGCTTAAGAAGTATTCCTCCGACGGCGTGACGCTTGATACGATCCCTTATAAGGAAACCGCAAATTATGTCAAAAAGGTGACTACCCGTTATGAGATTTATTCACGCATTTATTCGTAATTTTACGCGCGTAACAGCACTTGCACTTACGGTGATACTGCTTTGTTCCTGCGGTGATGACGGTAACGGCATCATTATTCCGCCGTCATCGTCGGGAAGCACGGACGATACGCAGGAGGCGGAGGCAGGCGGAACATTACGTATACCCATGACGCTTTCGCCGTATTCGATGCACCCGTTATATATAAAAGAAGCGCAGATGCGGAATATCTATTCGATGATCTTTGAGCCGCTGATAGAATTTGACGACAATATGGAACCGTGCGCCTGCATTGCCGAAAGTTGGAAATATGAAGGTGATTCATGGGTGATCAAGCTGCGCTCCAATGTCCATTGGCACGGCACACTCGGTGAAATAAGCGCAGCGGATGCCGCTTACACGATAAATGCAATACTTTCTGACCCAGAGAGCATATATTATTCGAATCTTTCGGCATATGCAGTAAGCGCCGAGGGATATGACACTACGCTGACAGTGCATACGCGCACACCGTCGTATGCCGCCATTTACGCGCTTAATATTCCGGTTATTCCGGAAAAATATTATTCCGGCAAATCGAAAACATGCCGCGATATACCGCTCGGAAGCGGATGCTATGCTGTGGATTCGCTTACCTTTGATGGCGAAACAAGAATGCAGTTATCGGCATTTTCACGCTGGTGGAAGAAGCTCCCGTATATTTCCGCCGTTACGGCAGTCGGCTATAAGGACAGCGAAAGCATTTTCGGTGCATTCACATCCGGCGAGCTTGATTGCGTGCCTACATCACTCAAAACTACGGAAATATACGAGATACTCGACGGAGTGAATGAAAAAAGCTATCTTTCACATAACTATGTATTTCTTGCATTCAATATGGCACGCCCGATAATGCAGAATGCCGATTTTCGGCATGCACTTGCATATGCGGTAAACCGCACAAAGATAATAAACAACGTGTATCTGTCAAAGGCATCCGGCGCCGAACAGCCGCTTTTTAATGATTCGTCCTTATCAAGCGCGGCAGTGACACGATATGACCATAATGCGACTCGCGCAAGGGAAATAATCGACAGCCTGTATTATACCGATGATGACCTTGACGGCTTCGTCGAAGCAAACGGTGCAAAAATAACACTTACGATTGCCGTACGCAATGTTCCTGAAAATCCCGTGCGTCTTGAAGCCGCCGAATCCATAAAAGCAGATCTTGCAGAGGTCGGGATCGACGTGGAAATACATTCTTTATCAGAATCGGAGCTGCAAGCTGCCGTGCAAAAGAGAGAATATGATATCATTTTAAGCGGATATTACCTTTCCGATACTCCGAATTTACGATTTGCGTTTTTGGGTGACGGAAATCTTTCATCATATTCATCCGCGGCACTGAATAGCGCACTTGACGGTATTGATGCGGCCGAATCTCCTCAAAAACTAAAGTCGGCAGTTCTTACTTTGCAGCAGGTGCTTGCTGATGAATTACCGCACATCGGGCTGTTCTTTGAAATGAATACGTTCCTTTACGGTGAAAAGCTTCATATCGGCAAGATCCAACGTGAATCAAACGTGTATTCAACAATAAACACATGGTGGATAGAAAACGAGAAATAATGTGCGGCTTTGCGTAGGGCATTATTACTCTGATTGCAGTGTGCACACGGTGCGTCAAGGATGTCGCATCCTACAAAATACATTAAATAAAGTGTAAAGCGTTACACGGTAATAGCGGGTGGCAGAGGAACGCTGTCACCGTGCCGCACGGAGCGGAGCTGCACAACGGAAGTTGACAGCATAATGACCGTATGCTATAATATATACATCGGCATTGCAATGCGTTATTGTGATTTTGACTTGTTCCACCGTGTCGTTAAAATATTCGTTTTGTCGATGCCGATAATATTAAAATACGTGATGAAGAAGGGTAATATCATGGATATTAAAGCAAAGGCAGAAGAAATCGTAGCAAAAATCAAAAACGATAAAGACATTAAGGCAAAGTTTGAAAAAGACCCGGCAAAGACCGTTGAAGAGCTTTTGGGAATAGACATTCCGGGCGACACGCTCAACAATATCGTTGATATTGTCAAAGCAAAGCTTACCGCAAACGATATATCGGGTATCGCATCTAAAATAGGCGGACTTTTCGGCAAAAAGTAATATCATGCTTTGGTGAAGGCTATCGTGCGGAGAGGATTCCGACACGGTAGCTCTTTTTATATTTGATCACAGATTTTGAATATTTTTTCATAAATTGGTTGACATTTTCGCATAAATGTTGTATTATTATTGCATATTTATACAAGGAAGTGATGATTCTTGCCAAAAATATTCATCGACGGAAGTGCCGGTACGACCGGCTTACGCATATATGACAGACTTATCGGGCGCAAGGACATTGAACTTGTTACGCTCCCTGACGAAATGCGCAAATCGCCCGAAGCGCGGCGTGATGCTCTCAATAATGCGGATATCGCATTTTTGTGCCTGCCCGACATCGCCGCTGTAGAGTCGGTTTCACTTATCGAAAATGATTCAACGGCAGTGATAGACACTTCTACTGCGCACAGAACGAATGATGCGTGGGTTTACGGATTCCCCGAGCTTACGGGTCAGCGCGAAAAAATAAAAGCTTCAAAGCGTATAGCCAATCCCGGCTGTCATGCAAGCGGTTTCGTATCGCTCGTCGCGCCGCTTGTTGAAAACGGAGTGATCAAAAAAGATGCGAAGCTTACATGCTTTTCACTGACGGGCTATTCCGGCGGCGGCAAAAAGATGATAGCCGAATATGAGGACGAGTGCCGTGACGCGCTGCTCGACGCGCCGCGTATGTACGGCAACACACAGGCACACAAGCATCTGCCCGAAATGGCGAAAATCACAGGACTTGATATGCCTGTGTTTTGTCCGATAGTAGCGCCGTATTACTCGGGCATGCAGGTAACAGTTCCGTTGTTTTCTTCTGATATCGACGGCGATATCACAAAAATAAAAGAGATATATTCCGCATACTATAACAGCGGGGTCGTTCACTTTGCCGACAAAGAGGAAGCATTTCTTTCAGCCGCTGCGCTTAAGGACAGCGACGCGATGGAAATAAACGTATACGGCAATGAAGAACGGATATTGCTAGTTTCGCGCTTTGATAATCTCGGCAAGGGCGCGTCGGGCTCGGCAATACAAAACATGAACATATTGCTTGGCATCGGTGAGACCGAGGGCTTGAACATAATCTGAATTGAAAGGACGACAAATAATGAAATTCATTGACGGCGGCATATGTGCCGCAAAGGGTTTTTCGGCTTCCGGCATTCATTGCGGAATACGCAAAAACAAGACAAAGAAAGATTTATCGCTTATTTTCAGCAGTGTGCCGGCATCGGCGGCTGCTGTATATACCACTAATCTCGTAAAGGGGGCACCGCTTACCGTAACGAAAAAGCATCTTGAAAACGGAACGGCACAGGCGATCATCTGCAACAGCGGAAACGCCAATACCTGCAATGCGAACGGGATCGAAATAGCGGAAAAGATGAGCACACTCGTCGGTGAGGCGCTGAATATCAGCGCGAAAGACGTTGTTGTCGCATCCACGGGCGTTATCGGCCAGCCACTCGACATCGAGCCTATCGCCGCGGGCATACCGAAGCTTGCGAAAGTGCTTTCACCCGAAGGTGGCGCGGATGCCGCAGAGGGCATAATGACGACGGACACCGTAAAAAAAGAGGTTGCAATAGAATTTGAGCTCGGTGGCAAGATCTGCAAAATAGGCGGTATAGCCAAGGGCAGCGGCATGATACATCCCAATATGGCGACGATGCTCGTATTTATCACGTCGGATGCGGCGATAGCTCCCGATATGCTTCAAAAAGCACTTTCGGAGGATATCGAGGATACCTTCAACATGGTCAGCATTGACGGTGATACATCGACAAATGACATGGTGACGGTGCTTGCGAACGGAATGGCGGGAAATGAAAAAATCGTTTCCGACGGTAAGGATTTCCAAACGTTCAAAAAAGCGCTTAACGAGATCACCGTTCGCCTTTGCCGCATGATAGCGGGCGACGGAGAGGGCGCGACGAAGCTTCTTGAGTGCATCGTTGACGGCGCGAAAGATAAGCGGTGCGCCAAGACCGTTGCCAAGAGCGTTGTATGCTCGTCGCTTCTCAAGGCGGCGATGTTCGGCGCGGACGCGAATTGGGGTCGTGTGCTTTGTGCCATAGGCTACAGTGGTGCTGATGTGGATGTGAATAAGATAGACGTGCTTTTCAAGAGCGTCGCGGGTGAGATATCCGTATGCGAAAACGGTGCGGGTGTCGATTTTTCCGAGGAGACAGCAAAAAAAATACTTTCGGAAAACGCAATAGAGATAATCGTTCACTTGAACAGCGGAGAGTATTCCGCTACCGCTCGCGGCTGTGATCTTACATACGATTATGTAAAGATAAACGGCGATTACCGTACCTGATACAGCGGCAAAAGGAGCGAATATTATGTATAATGAATTTTCGAACGCGGAGCGTGCCGAGGTACTGACACAGGCACTCCCGTACATACGGAGATATACCGGAAAGACAATCGTTGTAAAGTACGGCGGCAACGCCATGATAAACAGTCAGCTCAAACAGCAGGTTATGGAGGATATCGTTCTTCTGCACTTGATAGGCGTGAAGATCGTGCTTGTTCACGGCGGAGGCCCTGAGATAAACGAGCTTATGGATAAGCTCGGTAAGAAGCCTGAGTTCGTTGACGGACTTCGCGTTACCGATCGTGAGACCGTGGATATAGTGCAGATGGTGCTTGCAGGCAAGGTAAATAAAACGCTTGTTAATCTGCTTGAGATACAGGGCGGCAGAGCGATAGGGCTTTCGGGCATCGACGGCAGGCTTATCGAGGCGCGCACGAAGAACGAAAAGCTCGGATATGTCGGCGAGATAACCGATATAAATATCGCACCGGTGACGGATATCCTTGAAAAAGGATATATTCCGGTGATTTCTACTGTTGCCTGCGACAGAGACGGCAACACATATAACATCAACGGTGATACCGCCGCAGCGCGCATCGCCGGTGCACTCAATGCCGAACGCCTCATAATGATGACGGATATCGCGGGTATTCTCACAGATAAGGACGACCCGGCAACGCTCATACCCGAAATAACTGTTGCCGAAGCCGAAAAGCTTTTTGACAATGGTATAGTTTCGGGCGGCATGATACCCAAGGTAAAATGTTGTATTGAAGCAATAAACAGAGGCGTCAAGAATGTTATAATAATGGATGGCCGTGTACCGCACTCGATACTTATGGAGCTTCTTACAAATGAGGGCGCGGGTACGATGGTCAGCAGCGGACATTAAAACGAAAGGTTTTGATATCATGGGCTTTGCAGAAGTCGACAAACAGTATGTTGCTGGAACATACAAACGTTTTCCCGTTGAGCTTGTATCGGGAAAGGGCTCGCTCGTATACGATATAGCCGGTAAGGAATATATAGACATGGGCTCGGGCATCGGCGTAACATCGTTCGGAATATGCGATGACGTATGGCAGGATGCGGTAAAGGAACAGATAGCGAAGATTCAGCACTCGTCGAATTTGTATTACACCGAGCCGTGTGCACGTCTTGCGGAAATGCTCTGCAAGCGTACAGGCTTTGATAAGGTATTTTTTTCAAATTCGGGAGCGGAGGCGAACGAATGCGCAATAAAGGTTGCACGCAAGTACGCCGCAGAGAAAAAAGGTGACGGATGCTTCACTATAGTTACACTCAAAAACAGCTTCCATGGCAGGACGCTTACGACACTTGCCGCGACGGGGCAGGAACATTATCACGAGTTGTTTCAACCGCTCACACCGGGCTTTGAGCACATAACCGCGGGCAATATGAATGAACTTGAGGCGGTATGCGAGTCAAAGAATGTCGCCGCAGTAATGATAGAATGTATTCAGGGAGAGGGCGGCGTTATCGCGCTGGATGAAAAATACGCGTCAGAGCTTGATACATATGTAAAAGAACACGATATGTTGCTTATCGTTGACGAGGTACAGACGGGCAACGGGCGCACGGGCAAGTTGTATTCGTACATGAATTACGGGTTACAGCCGGATATTGTTTCCACCGCGAAGGGGCTCGCGGGCGGATTGCCGCTCGGTGCGACGATGCTTTCGAAAAAAGTATCGGGTGTGCTGTCGTTCGGCGATCACGGCTCGACCTTCGGGGGTAATCCCGTAAGCTGTGCCGCCGCGATAAGTATTCTTTCGCGCATAAATGATACATTGCTTGATGAAGTGAATAAAAAATCGTGTATGGTGAAAAAAGCACTTGCAAACGCAAACGGAATAGAATCAGTCAGCGGCATGGGACTTATGCTCGGCATAAAGACGCAAAGGCCCGCTGTCGATGTGATCAATAAGTGCATCGAAAACGGCGTGCTGTGCCTTGCCGCAAAGGATAAAGTACGGCTTCTGCCCGCACTCAACATCCCCGAGGATGTACTGATGAGGGCGGTGAATGTGATAAAGCAGGTCTGCGCAGAGTAACGCGGAACACTTACTGGGAATTCCATCCGCATACTCCTGCAATGGACTTTACCTTTTTTACCCATCCCGTCCGTATCTTGAAAAAGCGGGCAAAACTTTTATTGCGCTTCACGCAGAAAGAATAATACGGTGTCTCGCGTCGGTATTGCGCAGACACTGTGTTTTTTTATTATTGAGTTTGCTCACAGTTATCTTTGTAAACAATGACAGAATCGGTTGAGTTCATAAAAAATTAACAAAATATTACCAAAAAATACTCATGAATTTTCTTGATTATGTTGTATAATTTCATCGTTATTCTGTGCGATGGAATAACTGCGCATGTTTATTGCGTAAAAATCGGAGCGAAAGGTTGCTGCCCTCATTAAAAAGCAGGTAATTTTCGCTTATGCAAAGTCCGCAGGAAGCGGGCAGAACGGACGGATACAGCCGTCGCTCAAAAATTTTCGGAGCGGCACACACGGCAGAATGTATTTGAGCCGTAGAATTAAGGAGGTATATAAATGGCATCGCAGAAAATCAGAATCAAGTTGAAGGCTTACGATCACAATCTTATTGATCAGTCAGCCGAGAAGATCGTCGACACGGCGATCAAGACGGGAGCTACCGTAAGCGGTCCTATCCCGTTGCCCACAGAGAAGGAAGTCGTAACTATACTTCGTGCCCCTCATAAATATAAGGACAGCAGGGAACAGTTCGAGCTTCGTACTCACAAACGTCTCATAGACATCTATAATGCCGGTCCCAAAACGGTGGATGCACTCATGAAGTTGGATCTTGCCGCCGGCGTAGACATCAACATTAAAATTTAAGGAGGATGAACGATGATGACAAAAGGTATTTTGGGTAAGAAAGTCGGCATGACGCAGATTTTCGCACAAGATGGCACAGTAGTTCCTGTAACAGTCGTTCAGGCCGGACCCTGCGCGGTAGTGCAAATCAAAACGCAGGAGAAGGACGGCTATGATGCCGTTAAGGTTGGCTTCGGTGAGATCAACGAAAAGAATGTCAACAAGCCTGAAGCCGGACAGTTCAAAAAGGCGAACGCACCTGTTGCCCGTTATATGCGCGAGTTCAAGTTTGACAACACCGCCGATTACAAGACAGGCGACGTTATCAAGTGCGACATCTTTGCCGAGGGTGACAAAATCGACGTTACCGCAAAGAGCAAGGGCCACGGCTTCTCCGGTGTTATCCAGAAATGGAATCAGCACACAGGTCCCATGGCACACGGCTCCGGCTGCCACAGAGTAGTCGGCTCAATGGGCGCAAGCTCATCACCCAGCCACGTATTCAAGAATAAACACATGCCCGGACATTGGGGCAATGAGCAGGTAACTGTTCAGAACCTTGAGGTTGTCCGTGTTGACACCGAACGCGGCGTGCTGCTCATCAAGGGCGCAGTTCCCGGCGCAGCAGGCGCACTGCTTACCATTAAGCAGTCGGTAAAGAGTAAATAAGGAGGTAAGCAGTAATGCCGAGAGTAAATGTATACAACATTGAAGGCGAAAAGGTAAGCACCGTGACTCTCAAAAAAGAGATTTTCGAGGTCGAGGTAAACACCCACGTTCTTCATACAACAGTTCGCGCCCAACTTGCTAACAAGCGTCAGGGCACTAAAGGCACGCTGACCCGTACCGAGGTTGCCGGCGGCGGCAGAAAGCCGTTCCGTCAGAAGGGTACCGGCCGTCACCGTCAGGGCTCAACAAGAGCGCCTCAGTATTATAAGGGCGGTATCATTTTCGCACCGAAGTCAAGAGATTTCTCGATAGTTGTTCCCAAAAAGGTCAAGAGACTTGCACTTAAGGGCGCACTTACCGCGAAGGTAAACGATAAGGATCTTATCATTCTCGATGCACTTGAGATCGAAGCCAAAACAAAGGCTATGGTAAAGGTTCTTGCAAATCTTAAGGTCGATGGCAAGGCTTATATCGTAAATGACGAGCCTGCCGTGAACGTTGAAAGAGCCGCAGCCAATATCCCGGGCGTTAAGACCGGACTTGTAAACACGCTCAACGTTGTTGATATCCTCAACCACGATAAGCTCATTCTTACGAAGGCTGCACTTAAAAAGCTCGAGGAGGTATATGAGTAATGTTTTGTGAAGACATCATCATCAAACCCGTTCTCACGGAAAAAAGCTATGACATGATGAATGACAAGCGTTATGTGTTCGTAGTTGCTCCCAAGGCCACAAAGACTCAGATCAAAACTGCCGTTGAAAAGATTTTCGGCGTGCAAGTTGAAAAAGTCAACACCGTGACCACACAGGGCAAGCTTAAGCGCATGGGCAAGTATGAGGGCAGAACCTCAACTGTAAAAAAGGCTTACGTTATCCTTAAAAAGGATTCAAAGGCTATCGAGTTCTTCGAGAACATGGCTTGATAAGCAGTTATTGATTATACTTCCGGTCATGACTACGGCGACGGCAACCGGACAGTGATAAAATGAGTCGCTGAGAAATGGAGAAAATTTCAAATGGGTATAAGAAAGTTTAAGCCGACTTCTCCCGCCAGACGTTTTATGTCGGTTTCCACATTTGAGGAAATCACAAAGACGACTCCCGAACGTTCACTTCTTGATACTGTTAAGAAGAACGGCGGAAGAAACAATGCCGGCCGTTTGACAGTCCGTCATCACGGCGGCGCCAATACGAGAAAATACAGAATCATAGATTTCAAGCGTAATAAGGATGATGTTGCTGCTCGCGTAGCGGCGATCGAATACGATCCCAACCGTACAGCCAACATCGCACTTCTCAATTATGCCGACGGTGAAAAGCGTTACATCCTTGCGCCCGTAGGTCTTAATGTAGGCGATTCGATACTTTCGGGTGACAATGCCGACATCAAGCCCGGCAACGCTCTTAAGATTAAGAACATCCCCGTAGGTACGCTTATCCACAACATCGAGCTTCTTCCCGGCAAGGGCGGTCAGCTCGTCCGTGCGGCAGGTAATGCGGCACAGCTTATGGCTAAGGAAGATAAGTACGCTCAGGTACGTCTTCCTTCGGGCGAGGTACGTTATGTGCTTCTTGAGTGTAAGGCGACCATCGGTCAGGTAGGTAACCTTGATCATGAGAATATCTCACTCGGTAAAGCAGGTAAGAGCCGTCACATGGGCATTCGTCCCAGCGTCCGCGGTGTTGTAATGAACCCCTGCGATCACCCCCATGGCGGTGGTGAAGGCAAATCACCCGTAGGCCGTCCCGGTCCCGTTACCCCGTGGGGCAAGTCGGCACTCGGTCTCAAGACTCGCGCTAAGAAGAACAAGTCAAACAAATATATCGTAAAACGCCGCAACGGCTGATAATTTCGGAAGGAGGCTCACAATGAGCAGGTCAGTTAAAAAAGGACCTTTTATAAGCGCAAAGCTTCTTAAAAAGGTTGAAGAAATGAATGCTTCCGGGGATAAGAAAGTGATCAAGACCTGGTCAAGATCATCTACGATCTTCCCCCAGATGGTAAGCCATACAATCGCCGTTCATGACGGCAGAAAGCATGTTCCTGTTTATATCACCGAAGATATGGTAGGACATAAGCTGGGTGAGTTCGCACCCACAAGAACATTCAGAGGTCACTCCGGATCGGAAAAGACCTCCGGTGCGAAGTAAGGAGGCACAAAGGTATGGCTAAGAGAATAAGAGAAAAAGCCGCAGCACGCAAGGAGCTGCGCGACAAGAGACCGAAGGCTGTCGCAAAGTATATCAGAATTTCGCCCCGTAAGGTACGCATCGTTCTGAATCTTATCCGCGGCAAGCAGGTCGACGAAGCACTTGCGATACTTCAGTTCACACCTAAGGCTGCTTCACCCGAGATTGCAAAGGTGCTGACATCAGCTATCGCAAACGCGGAGAACAATCCTCCGTACTTGAACCGTGACAACCTTTATGTTGCGGCAACATATGCCGATCAGGGCCCGACGCTCAAGCGTTTCATGCCCCGCGCAAAGGGCAGCGCAACGCCCATCTTAAAGCGTTCAAGCCACATCACGGTGATCCTTGACGAGAAGAAGGAGGATAAGTAATCATGGGACAGAAAGTCAATCCCCACGGCCTCAGAGTAGGCGTTATAAAGGGCTGGGATTCACGTTGGTTCGCCGGCAAGGATATGGCGGCAAACATCAGCGAGGACAACAAGCTCCGCAAATACTTAATGGCAAAGCTTGCCCCGTTTATGGTTTCGAAAATCGAGATCGAGCGCAAGGCCGGTTCGGTAGTTGTTTTCATCTATACCGCAAAGCCCGGTGCGCTTATCGGTAAGGGCGGAGCAGGCATCGACGCTCTCCGTGCCGATATCGAAAAGTTTGTTGGCAAGAAAGTAAACGTAAACATCATGGAGATACGCAAGCCCGATATGGACGCTCAGCTCGTTGCGGAATCAATCGCACAGCAGCTTGAAAAGCGTATTTCGTTCCGCCGTGCCATGAAGCAGGCGATGCAGAGAGTTACCCGCGCAGGCGCAAAGGGTATAAAGATCCAGTGCAGCGGCCGTCTCGGCGGTGCTGAGATCGCCCGCAGCGAGGGTTATCACGAGGGAAGCATCCCGCTGCAGACGCTTCGTGCGGACATTGAGTACGGCTTCGCGGAAGCGGCTACCACATACGGACGCATCGGCGTTAAGGTATGGGTATATAAGGGAGAGATCCTTGCCAAGAAGCCCGCGAAAGCAGAAGGAGGCAAATAATCATGTTAATGCCCAAAAGAGTTAAAAGAAGAAAAGTATTCCGCGGCAATATGAAGGGTACAGCTCAGCGCGGTAACTTCCTTGCCTACGGTGATTACGGTCTTGTGGCACTTGAGCCCGCTTGGGTCACCAGCGCACAGATCGAAGCCGCCCGTATCGCCATGACCAGATACTGCAAACGTTCCGGTCAGGTATGGATCAAGATTTTCCCCGATAAGCCCGTAACGGCTAAGCCCGCCGAAACCCGAATGGGTTCAGGTAAAGGCTCACCCGAATATTGGGTAGCGGTAGTTAAGCCCGGTCGCGTCCTTTTTGAAATGGGCGGTATCGACGAGGCTACGGCACGCGAGGCGCTCCGTCTTGCAAGCCACAAGCTTCCTCTTAAGGTTAAATTTATCAAGAGGGAAGAAATCAAAGAACAGGACGGTGAAGTTTAATGAAATCGAGCAAGCTTCGTGAAATGAACACGGATGAACTTAATAAGAAGCTGGCAGAGCTCAAGAGAGAGCTTCTGAACCTCAGATTTCAGAATGCAACCGGTCAGCTTACCAATCCCAAGCAGATAGACGCTTGCAAGAAAGACATCGCAAGAGTTATGACGATTCTCAGAGAAGCTGAGCTTAAGGCTCAGGGTTGATAGGAGGGTGAATTATGGAAAGAAACTTCCGCAAACAGAGAGTTGGTATCGTTATCAGCGATAAGATGGACAAAACCATCGTTGTTGCCGTAAAGACTAAGGTACTTCATCCTCTCTACGGTAAAACTGTAAACCGTACAACAAAATTTAAGGCTCATGACGAAAAGAACGAATGCGGCATCGGCGATACCGTCCGCATTATGGAAACCAGACCGCTGAGCAAAGATAAAAGATGGAGATTGGTGGAAATAGTTGAAAAGGCTAAATAAGCTTTTTACGACTGTTTTACCGGAAAGGGGTAAATTATGATACAACCTCAAACAAGATTGAAGGTTGCCGACAATACCGGCGCAAAAGAAATTATGTGCATCAGAGTCCTTGGCGGCTCGTTCAGAAAATACGGCAGCGTTGGAGATACCATCGTTGCTTCCGTAAAGACAGCTCAGCCCGGCGGTGTGGTTAAGAAGGGTGATGTCGTTAAGGCGGTCATCGTTCGTACAACAAAGCCCACCCGTCGTGCAGACGGCTCTTACATTCGCTTTGATGAGAACGCCGCAGTTATCATCAACGATCAAAAGCTTCCCCGCGGTACCCGTGTTTTCGGGCCGATCGCAAGAGAGCTTCGTGAGAGAGATTTCATGAAGATCATCTCCCTTGCTCCGGAAGTTCTGTAAGGAGGATAAGTGATATGAATATCAAATCAGGTGATACCGTTGTTGTCATCAGCGGCGCAAGCCGGACTGTTGACAGCAAGAATGTTGCTCGCAAGGTCCTTCGTGCTTTCCCGAATTCCAACAGAGTTATCGTTGAGGGCGTGAATATGATCACCCGTCACACGAAGCCCAAGAAGATGGGTGAGCCCGGCGGCCGCATCGAGAAGGAAGCTCCCATTGATGCTTCAAACGTAATGTTATATTGCTCTGCATGCAAAAAAGGCGTGCGCGTTGCCAATAAGGTCGTTGACGGCAAAAAGGTGCGCGTATGCAAAGACTGCGGCAAGAGCATAGATTAAGCAAGGATCGGAGGAGAGAGATACTATGGCCAGATTAAAGGATAAATACGTAAGCGAGATCGTTCCTGCCCTTCAGACCAAATTCGGCTATAAGAACATTATGCAGGTTCCCAAGCTTGAAAAGGTCGTTATCAACGTAGGTCTTGGTGACGTTAAGGACGATGCCAAAAAATTTGATGCGGCAGTAAACGAGATCGCTATCATCACAGGTCAGGCACCTATTGTTACAAAGGCTAAAAAGTCCGTTGCTAATTTCAAGGTACGTGAAGGAATGAACATCGGCGCAAAGGTAACGCTTCGCGGCGAGAGAATGTATGAGTTCGTTGATAAGCTCTTGAATATAGCACTTCCCCGTGTTCGCGACTTCCACGGCGTTTCAGCCAATGCTTTCGACGGACGCGGCAACTATGCTCTCGGTATCAAGGAACAGCTCATTTTCCCCGAAATCGAGTACGATAAGATCGACAAGGTTCGCGGAATGGACGTTATATTTGTTACTACAGCTAACACCGACGAGGAAGCTCGTGAGCTTTTGGGTCTCATGGGTATGCCTTATGCAAACTGATAGGGGGTAAGAAAAATGGCTAAAACATCAATGAAGATCAAACAGCAAAGACCCGCCAAATACTCCACTCGTGCTTATACGAGATGCAGCATTTGCGGCCGCCCTCATGCAGTTCTTTCCAAATACGGCATCTGCCGTATCTGCTTCAGAGAGCTGGCATATAAAGGCGAGATTCCCGGCGTTAAAAAAGCAAGCTGGTAAAGTGACGAATATATGGAAGGAGGATACCGATAATGGTTTTAACAGATCCTATAGCTGATATGCTCACCAGAATCCGCAATGCTATGGTGGCAAGACACAGCACAGTTGATATTCCCAAGTCAAACGTAAAGCAGGCTATCGCACGTCTTCTCCTTGACGAGGGTTACATTAAGGGCGTTGAGATAATCGACGCAGAGCCGCAGGGTACTATCCGTATTACCCTTAAGTACGGCGCAAACAAAGAAAAGATAATTTCAGGTCTCAGAAGAATTTCTAAACCGGGTCTTCGTGTTTATGCTCGCGCAGAGGAGCTTCCCAGAGTTTTGGGCGGCATGGGTATCGCGATCATATCCACCTCTAAGGGCATAATGACTGATAAGCAGGCGCGTGCGCTCAACATCGGCGGCGAAGTTCTGGCTTACATCTGGTAATTTGGAGGTAAAGTTATGTCAAGAATAGGTAAGAATCCCATCACTATTCCCGCCGGCGTTACTTTGACTGTCGCTGACGGCAACGTGGTTACTGCAAAGGGTCCAAAGGGCACCTTCACACAGCAACTTTCCAAGGACATGATAATCAAGGTCGAAGGCGCTATCGCTACTGTTGAGCGCCCCTCCGATGATAAGGCGTACCGCGCGCTTCATGGACTTACAAGAACTCTTTTGAATAATATGGTAATAGGCGTTTCCGAAGGCTTCACCAAGAACCTTACCATCATCGGAACAGGTTACCGTTGCTCGATGCAGGGCAAAAAGCTCGTTCTGGGCTTGGGCTTCTCGCATCCCGTTGAGATCGAGCCGCCGGAGGGCATCACCATCGAATGTCCCTCTGCCAACGCGATTGCCGTACACGGTGTTGACAAGCAGGCTGTAGGTCAGCTTGCGGCTGAGATTCGCGGCGTTCGTTCGCCCGAACCTTACCACGGCAAGGGTGTCCGCTATGAGGGCGAGTATGTCGCACTCAAAGAGGGCAAGGCCGGTAAGAAGTAATCGGAAAGGAGCATAAATATTATGATAAAGAAAATTGATAAAAACGCAAACCGTCTTGCTCGTCACGCTCGCGTGCGCAAGAAGATAAGCGGAACAAGCGACCGTCCCAGATTGGACGTTTACCGCAGCAACAGTCATATATATGCTCAGATAATTGACGATACTTGCGGAAATACGCTTGCGGCGGCTTCCACCATCGAACCTGATGTTGCAAAGGAAGTTGCGGAGCTTACGAAAACAGATGCCGCCAAGACCGTAGGCAAGCTCATTGCAGAGCGCGCAAACGCCAAGGGCATCAAGACTGTTGTATTCGACAGAGGTGGTTACCTCTACACCGGACGTGTTCAGGCACTCGCAGAGGCTGCCCGTGAAGCCGGTCTGGAATTTTAAGAGGAGGTAATTGACGATGAACAGAATAGATCCCAAAACACTTGATTTACAGGATAAGCTCGTTTCGGTAAACCGTGTAGCCAAAACCGTTAAGGGTGGACGCAATATGCGTCTTGCGGCTCTCGTTGTGGTAGGTGACGGAAAAGGTCATGTAGGACTCGGTACAGGTAAGGCTGTAGAGGTTCCCGAAGCTATCCGCAAGGCTACCGAGGACGCTAAAAAGCATATCATCACTGTTGCACTTGACGGTACAACTATTCCTCATTCCGTAGTCGGCAAGTTCGGACGCGGCAAGGTTCTGCTTATGCCTGCTCCCGAAGGTACCGGTGTTATCGCCGGCGGTGCGGTACGTGACGTACTTGAAATGGTCGGTGTACGCGATATCCTTACAAAGAGCCAAGGCTCAAACAATCCCGCTAACTGCGTAAAGGCTACTCTTGAAGGTCTTGCAGCACTTAAGTCTGCGGAGCAGATCGCCGAAATGCGCGGTAAGACTGTAGATGAGATCAAGGGCTAAGGAGGAAATTACGATGTTAAAAATTACATTGACTAAGAGCCCGATTGCTTGCCAGAAGGATCAGATAGCAACTGTTCAGGCTCTCGGCCTTAAAAAAATGCACTCAACGGTAATCAAAAATGACGATCCCGCTATACGCGGAATGATTTTCAAGGTAAAACACCTTGTTACCGTTGAAGAAGTTGACTGATACGGAGGTACGAATAATGAAATTAGTTGATTTGAAACCTGCAGAGGGTGCTACTCAGACAGGTCGCCGTCGCGGACGCGGTCCCGGCAGCGGTCTCGGCAAGACCTCCGGTAAAGGTCACAAGGGTCAGAATGCCCGTTCCGGCGGCGGTGTACGTCCCGGCTTCGAAGGCGGCCAGATGCCTCTTACGCGCAGACTGCCCAAGCGCGGCTTCTACAATCCCTTCAGCAAGGTGTATACTGAGATAAATCTTGCGAAGCTTGAAGTACTTGATGAGGATACCGTAGTTACTGCGGAGCTTCTTAAGGAAAAAGGCTTGATAAGCAAAATTGAAAAGGATGGAGTTAAGGTACTCGGAAACGGTGAATTGACCAAGCGACTTACTGTTCAGGTTGCAGCCTTTACCCGCACGGCTCAGCAGAAGATTGAGGCGCTCGGAGGAAAGGCTGAGGTGGTGTAAATGTTTACGGTATTCAAGAATGCGTGGAAGCTTCCTGAATTGCGCAAAAAGATTTGGTTTACACTGCTGATGCTTCTGATTTACAGACTGTGCTGTTTCATTCCCACACCGGGTGTCGACCCAACACTTACCATTGACGCCGCTAACCAAAATATTTGGGGACTTATGAATATCATAACCGGCGGCTCGCTTGAAGGATATACCTTCATGGCAATGGGTATTTCACCCTACATCAACGCATCAATTATCATTCAGCTTCTCCAGGTAGTCATCCCCGCTCTTGAGCGTCTCGGTCATGACGAGGACGGCAGAGAGAAGATAAATAAGATAGTCCGTTATTCCTCGTTCGGTCTTGCGTTCCTTCAGGCAGTAGGCATCTGCTACGCTTTCTCAAAGAGTCAGCAGATACTCGTTGAGGGAATCAACCCCGTACTCGGATACATCATGGTAGGTCTTGCACTTACCGCAGGCTCAGGTGTTGCCATCTGGATAGGTGACCGCATCAGTGAAAAGGGTCTCGGCAACGGTATTTCGATGCTTATTTTCATCGGTATCATCGCCCGTCTCCCCGTAACGGTAGAACAGTACATCTCAACGGCTATCACAAACTCGCAGAACGGCAACAACGCACTTTGGTGGGTACTTCCCCTCGTGCTTATCGCCGTTGCGGCAATCATCGTTGTAGTTATTATAGTAGAGCTCGGCGAACGCAGGATCAATATTCAGTACGCTAAGCGTGTATCCGGCAGAAAGGTTTACGGCGGTCAGAGCACTTATATGCCCATCAAGCCGAACTCCTGCGGTGTTCTGCCCCTGATCTTCTCGATGTCGCTTCTTATGTTCCCGTCGATAATCGCGGGTATGTTCTGGAGCGGCGGTAAGTTTGCTGCATGGTATTCCAAGTGGCTCGGCTCAGGTACATGGGGCTACACAATAGTAAGCTTCCTGCTTACAATCGGATTTGCGTTCTTCTATTCGGCTATAACATTCAATGCTCAGGAAACCAGCCAGAACCTTCAGAAATACGGCGGATTCATTCAGGGTATACGTCCCGGCAAGCCCACCACGGATTATCTCAATAAGATAAACAAACGTCTTGTGCTTTTCTCGGGTCTTTACCTCGGAATTATTTCTTCGATACCCATGATTTTAAGCTCAGTACTCGGTATGATACAGTCGTCAAACGTAAACTCGATACTTGCGCTTGCTCTTACGTTCTCGTCAACGGGCTTGCTCATTATCGTAAGCGTTTCGATCGAAGTTACCAAGCAGCTTGAATCTCAGATGGTTATGCGCCATTACAAGGGCTTCCTTGATTGACGGTGGCTGTATGAAAATGATTATTTTAGGAGCTCCGGGTGCCGGCAAAGGCACCCAGGCAGCTCGCATTTGCCAAAAGTATAACATACCGCATATTTCGACAGGCGACATGTTCCGTGAGAATATCGGAAAGAACACCGAACTCGGCAAGCTCGCCAAATCTTATATAGATGCAGGCAAGCTTGTTCCTGATGAGGTAACGCTCGCAATGGTCGGTGACAGACTTTCACGTGAGGATTGCGCAGACGGCTTTTTGCTTGACGGCTTCCCGCGTACGCTTGCGCAGGCTGACGGACTTAAAAAACTGACGGAGCTTGATGCCGTTATCAACGTTGACGTTGATACGACACTGTTGCTCGACCGCATCACCGGACGCCGCGTATGCCCCGATTGTGCCGCAACGTACCATGTTTCGGTGCTTGAAGGCTCAGATAAATGCAAAAAGTGCGGCGCAACGCTTGTTCAGCGTGCCGACGATAACGAGGAAACCGTTAAGTCGCGCCTTGAGGTATATGAGGCACAGACAAAACCCCTGATAGAGTATTACGGCGACAGCGTTAAGACTGTCAACGGCAATCAGGGGAGGGAAGAGGTTTTCGCGGATATCACGAAAATTCTGGAGGCAATCTGATGCTCTGCATTAAAAATGCAAGTGCGATATCAATAATGGCTGAGGGCGGAAAAATACTTTCCTCGTGCATGGAGATGCTCAAAGAAAATATTAAACCCGGAATCAGCACACTTGAGCTTGACAAATTGGCGTATAAGTATATAATACAACATAGCGCTAAACCATCGTTCCTCGGATTGTACGGCTTTCCGAATACGCTGTGCATTTCAGTGAATGAGGAAGTCATCCACGGCATCCCGAATAAACATAAGATACTTCATGAGGGTGACCTTGTAAGCCTTGACGGAGGTGTGCTTTGGAAAGGCTTCCATACCGATATGGCACGCACCTTCATCGTCGGCGAGACCGATGATGAAAAAAGACTTTTGGTCGAACGCACGAAGCAATCGTTTTACGAAGGCATAAGCAACGCGTGTGAGGGCAAACGTATTTCGGACATTTCGAACGGTGTTCAACAGTATATAGATCAATTCGGCTACGGGATCGTAAGGGATTTCGTGGGACACGGTGTGGGCAGGGAGCTTCATGAGTCTCCTGAAATACCGAATTTCGGTGCGCCCGGTCACGGCACGCGCATCGTAAACGGTATGACGCTCGCCGTTGAACCCATGATAAATCTCGGCACATATAAAGTGAAGGTGCTTCCGGACGGCTGGACTACGGTCACGCTTGACGGCAAGGTCAGTGCGCATTGGGAGAATACTGTTGCAATAATTGATGGTAAAGCCGTTATACTTACTGACCCGAACGTGAGTGTGTAGGAGGACAGGATGATCGGTGATATCGTCTTATCCCTTGCAGGCAGAGATAAAGGTAAAATTTTTATTATAACAGATTCGGTGGATGAGCAGTATGTGCTTGTAGCCGACGGAAAACATCATAAGACGGCAAGTCCGAAGAAAAAGAAGCTTAAGCATCTTGAAAAAATCGGAGCGTGTCGGCTTGACGATGTACCCGTTACCGACAAACTGCTTAAAAAAATTCTTTCCGCCGAAAGCGCTTATAAAGTCGAGGAGTGAATCCATGTCTAAGGAAGACGTCATTGAAGTTGAAGGCGTTGTAACAGAATCGAAAAAGAATGCCGTTTTTGAAGTTCAGCTTGAGAACGGGCACAAGATCCTGGCGCATATCGCCGGAAAGCTCAGAATGAACAATATTCAAGTGTTACCCGGAGATAAGGTAACGGTAGAAATTTCGACGTATGACCTGACTAAAGGCAGGATCATATGGCGCAGCAAGAACTGAGGAGGTTATTATTATGAAAGTAAGACCGAGTGTAAAGCCGATGTGCGATAAATGCAAGCTCATCAAGCGTCACGGAAAGGTAATGGTTATCTGTTCCGCTGATAAGAGCCATAAGCAGAGACAGGGCTGATAAAACCCTGTTTTCTGTGCGCTTAAGCATAGCGCGCAATGTGGTATATCACATGCCCGCAATGCTTAAGCATGAGCAATATGCCGAAAGCTTTGGCATACAGGCTAAGGACGCAGTAAATGCGCCAAGACAATAAAGCCAGTAAATCGGGTGCGGCTGACGGAAGCGATTCCGTTTACCCGACGGGGCTTTGATGATATTTTATTTTATCTGAAAATTTTTTTGGAGGTGTACTTAATGGCACGAATCGCTGGTATAGATATACCAAAGGAGAAGCGAGTTGAGGCTTCGTTGCAGTCGATCTACGGCATCGGACCCGCTATCGCTAAAGAGATTCTTGAAAAGACCGGCGTTAATCCCGATACCCGTGTAAAAGACCTTACCGAGGACGAGGTTAACCTGATAAGAGATTATATCGACAAAAACGTTCAAGTTGAAGGCGACCTCCGCAGAGAGGTTTCACTCAACATCAAACGTCTTGTTGAGATTGGCTGCTATCGCGGCGTACGTCATCGCAGAGGACTTCCTGTTCGCGGTCAGCACACAAAGCAGAATGCCCGTACCTGCAAGGGTCCCAAAAAGACCGTAGGCGCGAAAAAGAAGAAGTAATGGAGGAAAACGGTAAAAATGGCTAAAGCAGTTAAAAAAGGTACTCACCGCCGTATCGAAAAGAAAAATATCGAACGCGGCGCAGCACATATTTGCTCATCATTCAACAATACTATCGTTACCATTACTGATGTAAACGGTAACGCTATAAGCTGGGCGAGTGCAGGCGGACTTGGCTTCCGCGGCTCAAAGAAAAGCACTCCGTTCGCAGCACAGTCTGCGGCTGAAACCGCGGCAAAGGCTGCTATGGAACACGGGCTTCGCACTGTTGAGGTTTACGTTAAAGGCCCCGGCAGCGGACGCGAAGCAGCTATCAGAGCGCTTCAGGCGGCAGGTCTTGAGGTTAGCATGATCAAGGATGTTACCCCCATTCCTCACAACGGTTGCAGACCGCCCAAGCGCAGAAGAGTATAGGAGGTACGTTTGATATGGCAAGATATACTGATGCGGTATGCCGTTTGTGCCGCCGCGAAAATCAGAAGCTTTTCCTTAAGGGCGATCGCTGCTACAGCGCTAAATGCCCCGTAACAAAGAGAGGCAAAACTCCCGGCCAGCATGATAAGAGCCGCAGAAAAACAAGTGAATACGGACTTCAGCTTCGTGAGAAGCAGAAGGCAAGAAGAACATACGGCATCCTTGAAAAGCAGTTCCACGGCTACTTCGAAAAGGCAAACAACATGAAGGGTGCTACAGGCGAAAACATGCTGCAGCTCCTTGAACGCCGTCTTGACAACATCGTTTACCGTCTTGGCTTCGGTGATTCGCGCGCTCAGGCAAGACAGATTGTTACACACGGTCACATCACAGTGAACGGCAAGAAGGTGAACATTCCGTCATTTATCGTTAAGGCAGGCGACGTAATCGCTATCGCCGAAAGCAGTGCAAGCATCGAAAAATTCAAGGCGATGCGTGAAGGCACAAATAAGACCATACCCGCATGGCTTGAGCTTGATGCTCAGAATCTTTGCGGTAAGGTGGTAGAGCTTCCCAAAAGAGAGGATATTGATCTCAGCATTGAGGAACACCTCATTGTCGAGTTGTATTCTAAGTAATATCGCCTAAAATTTAGTAGGAGGGTTTTTAATCAAATGATAGAAATAGAAAAGCCTGTTATCGAGTGCAAGCAAGTCAGCGAAGACGGTAAATACGCACAGTTCGTTGTAGAGCCTCTTAAGCGTGGCTTTGGCAATACCTTGGGCAATTCTCTCCGTAGAATTTTGTTATCCTCCCTGCCCGGCGCGGCGGCTACTAAAGTACGTATCGACGGTGTTCTGCATGAGTTTTCAACTGTTCCCGGTGTTTCGGAGGATGTTACAAACATCATCCTTAACATCAAACAGCTTGCATTGAAGCTCAATTCGGATACTCCCGTCGTAGCTACGATAAACGCAGTAGGACCCTGTGAAGTCACGGCAGGTGATATCAAGGGCGACAGCACACTTGAAATCATAAATAAAGATCTTCATATCGCCACTATCGACGAAGGCGGCGCTCTCAATATGGAGATAACAATCGACAAAGGTATGGGTTACGTTCCCGCTGACGGAAACAAGTCCGACGATATGCCTATCGACGTTATTGCCGTCGATTCCATATACACCCCAATTCTCAAGGCGAGCTATGTTGTTCAGAGTGCCCGTGTAGGCAGAAACTCTAACTTCGATAAGCTTATCCTTGATGTTTGGACGGATGGCTCCATCAGACCGAACGAAGCCATCAGCATTGCTGCAAAAATCATGAACGATTATCTTGCTCTTTTCATTGACCTTACCGATGGTATCGGCGGCGTTCAGCTTGCCGAGGATAAGGAAGGCTTTACACCTCAAACAAAAGTGCTTGATATGACTATCGACGAGCTTGATCTTTCGGTACGTTCGTACAACTGCCTTAAACGTGCCGGCATCAACTCCGTTCAGGAGCTTGCTCAGCTTGACGAAGCTGATTTGATGCGAGTTCGTAATCTTGGTAAAAAGTCAATGGACGAGGTACGCCAGAAGCTTGCCGGTCTTGGACTTAAACTCAAGAATAATGAAGATTAAATAGGAGGATATTTATTATGGCCGGTAACAGAAAGCTTAATATGGCAAGCGACCAGCGCGTAGCCGTTGTTCGCGGTCTGACGACCGATCTCCTTTGGTACGGCCGCATCGAGACGACCGAAGCTCGTGCTAAAGAAGTTCGTAAACAAGCTGAAAAGATCATTACCATGGGCATCAAAACGTATGCCGATACCGTAACTGTAACGAAAGCTAAACTCAACGATAAGGGACAGAAGGTCGACACTGAAGTTAAAATGGACGGTCCCGATCGCCTTAATGCACGCCGCCGTATGATGGCTTATCTCTACGAAAGAGAAATCGCCAGAAATGATGGTGAGAAGAAGGCTGAGTACAAGGTGCGCGTTGCACATAACAACCACCCAGTTATCACAAAGATCTTCGAGGAGCTTGCGCCTAAGTACGCTAAGCGCGCCGAGGAAAAAGGTCAGGGCGGCGGTTATACAAGAATTATCAAGATGGGGCCGCGCCGCGGCGATGCCGCTGAAGCAGTCATTCTTGAACTTGTTGACTGATTGCATTAAAGAGAGCTGTCATGGCTCTCTTTTTTTGTCTTTGCTCGGACTTACTTCCCGCATCTCTGTTTTTTGAGGCTTCGTCCTAAATTCTGCAAGCTCTTATATGTTTGCTGAATAGTTGCTGACGGCGTGCAGGCAGTTATTCAGCAGACATTATATACGTCGGAAGAGCTTTTTCAGAAAGTCACAATAGTTTTTATCTCACTTTTTTCAAAAAAACGGGAGGGGGGCAAGGGACGGAGTCCCCCCGCAGGAAGCATCATAAATATTTCTTGCCTTTAATTGTATTATATGGTAAAATATAAGAAACAAGTTATACTTTTGAGGAGTATTTTAATGAAAAAAGTAAGTCTTGTCCGTAAAAACGGAGCATTGAAAATAGATATTGACGGTCAGCTTTTTGAGCCTTTATCGTTCAAATCATTCCGTCCGACAAAAGAAAATATTTCCGATTTCTCAAAAGCCGGTGTAAAGCTGTTCAGCATTTTATCGAGCGGGATGATAAGCATGCTCGGCGTTGAATACTCACTTTTCGGAGAAAGCTGGATCGGAGACCACGAATACGATTTCAATGTTATTGACGCGCAGATAGAACTGTTCAGACAAAACGCTCCGGATTCGTATTTCGCGCTGATGATACAGCTTGATACGCGCCCGTGGTACACCGAAAAATACGGCGTGCCGTACACGTTCACACATCTTTCGCAAACAATAGCGCAGGAAAAGTGGCGCAACGACGCAACGGATTACATGAAAGCCGTGCTTGAGCACGTTGAAGCAAAGTACGGCGACATCTTTTACGGATATTTTCTCATGTGCGGCTTCACTACCGAATGGATGAGCCAATTCGATGAGGAAGCTTCGTCTGACATAAAGGAAGAAGCTTACAAAAAATATCTTAACATGCCCGATGCTAAAATTCCGTCAAAGGAAATGCTTGACGGCGTAGACGGTCAGGCATTCGTGTCGCCTGAATATATGGGTGAAGTAAAGAATTACCGCAAATTCCATGCCGAGCTGATATCCGATAGTATCCTGTATTTCGCACATGAAGCGCAAAAGGTGCTTAAACATAAAAAGCTTTTAGGACTGTATTTCGGATATTTGTTTGAGCTTGAAGGCGCGCGTCTTTGGAACGCGGGGCATCTTGCTTACGAAAAGGTATTCACCTCACCCGATATAAATATGATATCCTCACCTTCGTCATATGCGTATCGCGCAGTGGATTCCACAAGCGCATTCATGCTAACTTATGATACCCTTGACTTCCACAACAAGCTGTATTATCTTGAATTTGACCATATAACACATCTTTCACCAGCCAAGGTCGCCGATGTGCTTATCCCCGGGGGGCATAACAAGCTCAAGGATCAAACGGAAACGCTCAACGTCATGCAGCGTGATTTCATGCTTTGCCTTGCGCACGGCGCGGCGCTGTGGTGGTTCGATATGTTTAACGGTTGGTTCGCATCAAAAGAAATGATGGAATCCATAGCGCAGATGATATCAATACAAAAGCAGCTTTCGAACTATCCGCAAAAGAGCGTCAGCGAGATACTTGTTATCGCGTCCGGAGAAGCACTGTACGGCGTGAACAAGAACAGCGGTTTGAATCTTGCGTGCCTCAGCAAACAGCGCGGCGGGCTTGCACGAATGGGCGCTCCGTATGACGTATATTCGATGTGCGACATAAGCAATGTAGACATGGATAAATATAAGCTCGTGATATTCCTTGACGCTTTTGAGATGAATACGCCTCTGCGCACATTTGCAGAACAGCTGAAAATAAGCGGTAAAACCGTCTTGTGGATATACGCTCCCGATTATGTTTCCGGTGGGATATCCGCAATGCAGAGTATTACTGATATCAACATCGTTCAGCTCATAGGTGAAGAAGACAGCGTAGATACGCACGAGGGCAAGCTTGTGTACGATAAGCTGCCGCAGCCTCGTTTCTTCATAGAAGACAACGATGTAATGCCGCTTGGCGTATATCCGAACACCGAAAAGGTGGCTATAGGTATGAAGCGCTTCAGCGATTATACAAGCATCTACAGCGCGGTGGGAAATCTCAGCGGTGCGGTGCTTCGCAACATCGCACGCCTTGCGGGAGTGCATATCTACTGTGACGACGATGCAGCTTGCGTTTATGTAAACAGCAAAGTCATCGGAGTTTACGCGCTTGAAGATACTACTGTTTCCGTTCCCGACGGAACATACAAAAATATGTTCAACGGCGAAACTTTCAAGACGGAAAACGGGAAGTTGTTCATTCCTGCGGGTCAATATGCGTCAAAGCTGCTCGTCATGGAGTAAGCTTCGCATTTTCAGCAGAGCGTAACATTTGAATTTTAACGCATTAATCCTATTTCAAAAAAATCGAAAATATTTTGAAAAATCGCTTGACAGATTCAGCAGTTTCACATATAATAAATGCGTTAAATGAATTGCGAGTGTGCTGGAATTGGCAGACAGGCATGACTAAGGATCATGTGTCAACAGACGTAAGGGTTCAAGTCCCTTCATTCGCACCA
>JAZRXI010000024.1:0-41411 GCA_045600145.1 Clostridia bacterium
AAAACGAGCATTTCGTACATGATAAAAGCCATAGCACGCGAAAATAACATATCCTGCGGCATTATCGGTACGGGCGGGATATACCTTGATGACACAAAGCTCGATATAAGCTTCCTTACGGCGACAACGCCCGATCCGATAGAGCTTCAGTATATTTTAAGCGAAATGGTGAAGCGCGGTGCAAAATGGGTGGTAATGGAGGTCACGGCGCACGCACTTGATCTGCATAAGATCGACGGCATGCGATTCGTTGCGGGCGGCTTTACCAATTTGACGCAGGATCATCTTGATTATTTCGGTACGATGGAGAATTACGCCCGCGCCAAGGAAAGCTTTTTCGTTCCCGAGCTTGTGGAAAAGGCAATAATTAATATTGACGACGATTTCGGGAAAAAACTTTATGAAAACAGGATAATGCCTTGCACGAGTTATTCATTGCACGAATGTGCAGACCTGCATGTGACAAACATAACGATACATGCGGCTTGCACGGAGCTTGATATAATATATAAAAACGACATTTACCCGGTAAAGCTTCGGACTACGGGCATGTTCAATGTCAGCAATGCGCTGTGCGCGATAGGCTGTGCGCTTGCATCGGGTGTTTGCATCAATGGCTGTATTCGAGGAATAGAAAAATTCACGTCTGTACCCGGCAGATTCGAGGCTGTTGATACAAAGGACACGGGCATCACAGTGATAGTGGATTACGCGCATACGCCCGACGGCATCGAAAATCTTTTGAATGCGATAAACGCATTCAAGCAGGGCAGGCTCATATGCGTGTTCGGATGCGGCGGAAACCGCGATGACAAAAAGCGCCCGATAATGGGCGAGATAGCCGGAAGGCTGAGCGACTATTGCGTGCTTACAAGCGATAATCCGCGTTTTGAAGAGCCGGAGCAAATAATAGACCAAATAGAAGAGGGAATCAAAAGGACCGAATGCGAGTATATTCGCAATGTAGACCGCAGGCAGGCGATAGCGCTTGCGCTTGAATACGCGCAAAAGGACGATATTATCGCAATATGCGGCAAGGGCGACGAGGATTATCAGGAAATAAAGGGTGAAAAGCATCATTTTTCCGACAGGGAAGTCGTTAATGAGCTTATTTGAAAACTTGTTTTTTTGGAAAATACGCGGAGCGGAACTGCCTCCCTTATGCTGTGCGGTTCGCGTTCGCCGGAAAATGAACAACATGAGATTTCCGCTATAGGAGGGTAAAAATGACATATCTGTTATATCCGTTTGCATTGGCGTTTGTTGTGTGTCTGATAATCGGACCGTTCGTCATAAAGCTTATGCAAAAGCTGCGCTTCGGTCAGCAGGTGCGCGATGATGGACCTGCGTCACACTTAAAAAAGCAAAACGTTCCGACCATGGGCGGAATAATGATGATAGTGGCTTTGGCTGTGGTTGGGCTTGTGTTCCGATTTGAGGGAAGCGCGCTTATCGCACTGCTTGCGACCGTCGGCTATGCACTTATCGGATTTTTAGATGATATAATTAAAATAATCAAGAAGCGTTCGCTCGGTCTGCGGGCGTATCAGAAGATAATCGGGCAGTTTGGGATCGCACTGATAGTTTCCGTTTACGCTTATAAAAGCGAAGCTATCGGAAGCAAAATTTTTATTCCGTTTTTGGGACTGTGCGACCTCGGTTGGTGGTATATCCCGTTCAGCATGTTTGTTATACTCGCTATCGTGAACGGCGAGAACCTTGCCGACGGACTTGATGGTCTTGCGTCACGGATGACGCTCGTTGAAGGTATCACACTTGCGGTACTTATAGCGAATGTTGCATATATGAACACAGATGCACATGATATGCGGCAGGTGGCGATGCTGGCTTCCGCACTCGGCGGTGCGTGCCTCGGCTTCCTTCGCTTCAATTCTTATCCCGCGCGTATCTTTATGGGCGATACAGGCGCACTCGGGCTCGGCGGATGTCTTGCGCTTTGCGCACTGTTTTCGCGCATGGCGATATTGCTTCCCGTTATGTGTGTGATGCTCGTTGCCACATGCGTTTCGGTAATATTGCAGGTCGGCTCATTCAAGCTGCGCCACGGCAAGCGCATATTCAAGATGGCACCGCTCCATCATCATTATGAGCTGTTGGGATATCACGAAACGACAGTTACTTCAATGTACACGTTGATCACCATAGCGGCATGCGTGCTATCGATGATGCTTGCGTTTGAATTCGGATTTTAGGAGAAGATCATGAAGCTTGATAATGTACTTGTTATAGGTATGGCACGCAGCGGTATTGCCGCCGCACCTGTGCTTAAAAGCCTCGGTGCGCACGTCGTGCTGAACGATTCGAAAACGGAAGATAAGCTTGAGGGGCTTGAAGCTCTTGACAAGAACGCATATGAATTCCATCTCGGCTGTCCGCCGGATGCACTTGTCGATAACGCCGATACTGTTGTCGTTTCACCGAGCGTTCCCTTGAATTTACCTTATGCCGACAAAGCAAGTGCGCAGGGGAAGGAGGTCATCGCCGAAATCGAGCTTGCGTACCGCCTGTGTAAGGGCATGACGGTTGCGATAACGGGTACTAACGGCAAGACCACAACGACTACGCTGACAGGGGAGATATTTAAAAACGCAAAGCGTGGAACGTTCGTTGTCGGAAATATCGGAGAGCCGTATATCGCACATTCGCTCGAGGCAAAAGAAAATGACGTCATGGTCACCGAAATAAGCAGTTACCAGCTTGAGGGAATAAAGGATTTCCGCGCTCACGCGGCGGCACTCCTGAACATCACCGAAGACCATATGATACGCCATAAGACGATGGAAAACTATATCGCCGCGAAAATGAGAGTATTTGAAAATCAGACGAAAGACGATTATTCCGTGCTGAATTATGACGATCCGATCGTTCGCTCGCTCGCCGGCAAGGTGAACGGCAAGCCGTTCTTTTTCTCAAGAAAGACCGAGCTTGAAGAGGGCGCGTTCGTGAGAAACGACGATGTTGTTTTCAAGCTCAACGGCGTTGAAGCATATGTCTGCCGCACGGAGGATATCTACATAAAAGGACCTCACAATATCGAAAACGCGCTTGCGGCTGTTGCGCTTACTATGCTCTGCGGCGTCGGAGCGGAAACGGCGGCTTATACACTCAAAACGTTCAAGGGCGTTGAGCACAGGATAGAGACCGTCTGCACAAAGGACGGCATAACATATATAAACGATTCAAAGGGTACGAACCCCGATTCCACGATAAAGGCGATAGAAACGATGACGAAGCCGACGGTGCTGATACTCGGCGGCTACGATAAGGGCGGAAGCTTTGATTCGCTGTTTGAAGCGTTTACGGACAACATCAAACACACCATACTGATAGGTGTTACCGCGGAGCGTCTTAAGCAGACTGCCGAAAAATTCGGGTGGAAAAATTATACCGTCGTAAACGGTAAGTTTGAAGACGGCGTGATCGCGGCTAAAAATGCGGCGGGTGAGGGGTATAACGTTTTGCTGTCACCGGCGTGCGCAAGCTTTGATATGTTTAAGGACTACGAGGAACGCGGCAGAGTTTTTAAGGAAACAGTAAACAGATTTTGATTTTCGGGAGTGATACGATGCCAAAGCGCAGATATCCAAAAATGAAGTATCAGGGAATATACCTCCCGCTAATGTTTGTTGCGATACTGCTTACCTGTGCCGGCATCGTAATGGTGCTGAACAGTACATATAACAGTACACTTATTCATTCGCCTACAGCGTCTTACATTAAGACCGTAGCGACCCAGGCGGGCATGGGGCTTGTCGGAATACTTGTAATGTTTGTCTTTTCAAGAGTGGATTACCACATATTTCTGTCATTCAGGACACTTGTTGTGGAATACCTTATCGCCATCGTACTGCTTGTATTGGTGTTTCGCGGCGAGGGAGTGCGGGATTCACACCGGTGGGTGGAGGTAGGCGGCTTTACATTCCAAAGCTCGGAGTTTGCAAAAATAATCGGTGTGCTGTATACCGCGTTTTTTATCAATAAGAATAAAAAATGGTATACTAAGTTGGGAACATGGATCAGCCTGTTTTTACCATTGGGATTAATGATCCTTTTGATCTATAAAGAGCCGGATCTTTCAACAACGATATGCTTTTGCGTTGCGATATGCGCTATTTTGTTTGTAAATGAAACACCGTGGTATGTGTTGACGGTGTGCGCACTCGGAGTAGTGGGTATATTTTTACTTAAGCTATTTACGGGCGAAGGATATCACGGAGACCGTTTTGTTTCGTGGCTTCACGCATGGGATGACCCGCAGGATAAGGGATATCAGGTCATACAATCGCTTTATGCGATTGGAGACGGCGGACTGTTCGGCGTCGGAATAGGCAACAGTAAACAGAAAATATCACATCTGCCTATGAGTGACACGGATTACATATTTTCAATAGTTTGTGAGGAATTCGGCTTTATCGGAGCACTTGTGCTGATAGGTCTCTATGTCGCATATATGATTTTCGGAATAAAAATCGCAATGGAGGCGTATGACCGAGAGGGTGTTTGCGTCGCAACAGGGCTCACGATGCTCGTATCGTTTCAGGCGTTTGTCAATATGGGCGTTGCCACCAATGTCATGCCGTCCACAGGACTGACACTTCCGTTTATTTCAAAGGGAGCATCATCTCTGCTGATGACACTTGCATCTACCGGCATACTTTTAAGTATTTCATCATATCGGACGGCAAAGAAAAAACGCCGTATACGCGCAGAGTAACACCTCGAAATACATCCGCATATATTAAAACGGAAAAAGTTTTATTATATGGGGTGTGAACAATGAAAAAAACAGTGATTTGCGGCGGCAATGCCCTGAACGGCGAAGTAAGCGTTCACAGCGCAAAAAATTCACTTTTACCTATATTGGCGGCAGTGATACTCTCATCCGAAACGGTAAGAATAGAAAAATGTCCGCCGCTTTCGGACGTTACGGCAATGCTCAGGCTTTTGGAGGACATCGGCTGTAATGTTACATATGAAAACGGCTGTGCGGAAATAGACCCGCGCGGTGTCTGCAATTTTTGCATGGATGATTTACTCATGCACAAGCTTCGCTCGTCGATATTTATATTGGGACCATTACTTGCTCGGCTTGGTAATGCGGAGCTCGGATATCCGGGTGGCTGTGATATAGGCATCCGCCCTGTTGATTTACATTTGAAGGGATTACGCGATCTCGGAGTCAAAGTAAACGAGTGTGACGGACACATAAAATGTTGTTGTACGTGCCTGAACGGAGGGGAAGTATATCTTGACTACCCCAGCGTCGGAGCGACGGAAAACATCATGATGGCGGCATCACTTGCGTGCGGCGCAACAGTCATAACGAATGCGGCAAAAGAGCCCGAAATAGTCGATTTACAGAATTTCATAAATATGATGGGCGGCAGGATAAGCGGAGCCGGAAGCGGACGGATTGTGATACACGGAGTGAAAAAGCTTCACGGCTGTACATATTGCGCGATGCCCGACCGAATAGTTACGGGAACGTTTATGATAGCTGTCGCTGCATGTGGCGGCGAGCTTTTTATCGAAAATGCCATAAGCGAGCATGTAGCCGCACTCAGCGCGAAGCTTTCCGACAGCGGGTGCGACATCAAAAAACTGAATGACGGACTTCTTATAAAAGCCGATAAGCGCATGAGATCTTCAAAAATGATAGAGACGATGCCATATCCGGGATTTCCGACGGATCTGCAGTCTCCGATGATGACACTGCAATCGGTTTCCGACGGAACATGTATATTGGTTGAAAACGTCTTTGAAAACAGATTCAGACTTGTCGGTGAGCTCAAAAAGATGGGTGCTGATATTACCGTAAACGAGCGCGTAGCGGTTATCCACGGCGTGGAAAGGCTTCACGGAACAAAGGTACGCACGCATGATTTGCGCGGCGGCGCGGCACTCATCATAGCGGGACTTGCCGCCGAGGGAGTTACCGAAATAAGCGATAACGGACTTGTGGCACGCGGGTATTACGGCTTTGAGAATCAGCTCAGCGCGTTGGGCGCACAGATAAGTGTTACGGAGGGATAGAATGAAAAAGCGGAACGACGAGAGCTTTGAACAAGAGAATTACGGACCGCGACCGATTATTTTATGGGTGCTTGTCATCATTCTGCTCGTCGTTTTGTATTTTCTTTTGCACAGCTCGCTCTTTAATGTTTCAAACATAACCGTATACGGCGCGGAACGCTTCAGTCGTCAGGAAATAGTCGATGCAAGCGGCATAACCTTTGATATGAATATAATCAAAGTCAACGAAGACGCCGCAAAAGAGGGCATTGAACAAAACCCGTATCTTATAGTGGAAAATATCAGGCGTGTGTTCCCCACGGGAATAGAAATATACGTTGCGGAGCGCACGCCCGTGGCACAGATAGGCACGGTGAACGGATACTACATTATTGATAAAAACTGTACGGCGCTTGGGCTTATAGGCGCTCCGGATGAGATGATCGCTTCCGTTACAGGTGTCGGAATAACCGAGCCGGTATTGGGCAATACCGTGCAGGCGGAAAATGAGGAGAAAATATCCGCATTGGCGAAGGTGTTGGCGGCGATGGACAAGTATTCGTTAAACGAGAAGATTACCGAAATAAATATAAGCGATCCGGAAAAAATCGTTCTTACATACCAAAAAACGATTACGGTGCAGATAGCCGGAGGTGCCACCGCAGATACAAAGCTCCGCAAGCTTGATGCTACCGTGGCGGCGGTCGCGGACAAGCTTACCGAAGGCAGAGTGCTACATATGGAGAGCGAGGACGGCTATTATATAAAATAGTCGGATGCGTAAAATGTCGGTTTTGGAAGCTTTGTATGTGCTGAAAATGCTGTTTTAAGCACAAAATAAAAATAAATTTGACAAAACAGGCTATTTTGTAAAAAAAATGCTTTCACTTTTTTAAGTTTTCTGTTATTATATATATGAGGTATTATATATCTGCGACGACAGCAAATTCTCAAGTGCTGTTTTGCAATACATTCCGCGGCAGGGAGGACCGAAGCTGATGCGGCAGATTTCGACTGTAATTGAAATAGGTACGAGTAAGATCGTTTCGATAATAGGCGAAGTCGGTCAGTATGATGAAGCCCATATACTCGGCAATGCGTCGCGGACATACACCGGATGTAAAAACGGAAAATTGCTTGACCGCAATTCACTTCCGAATACAATGCTTACAGTTTTGCATGAAGCGGAAAAGAAAGCAGGCAGACGCACAAAACGTGTACATATCGGCATACCGGCCGATTTTATACATATAGCCTGCAAACGCAACGAAGTAACGTTTCAGACACGCAAAACCGTAACACAAGCTGATATAGATGCGCTTTATTCAAAAGGAAGCAAGCTACAACTCCCGAAATCGTATACAATGCTTCACCGCTGTCCGGTACAGTTTATGCTTGACGGCACGTATCGGACGATGGAGCCGGTCGGCAGGCAGGCGGCAAAGCTCAGCGCCGTTGTTTCGTACGTTGTGGCGGATAAGTGGTTTATAAGCGGCGTAACAAAAGTGCTTGAAGAAAACGGCTACGAAACAAGCACGTTCGTAGCTTCGTCGTATGCGGAAGCGATGCGTTTTATCCCGCAGGAAAAGCGTGACCGCGGAGCGGTGTTGCTCGATATAGGCGAGTATTCATCCTGCGTTGCCGTGGCACGCGGTGACGGACTTATATACCATAAGGTTTTGCCGTTCGGCGGCGGAAATATCACGGGTGACCTTGAAAAAGTTTTCAACGTTAAGCACGCGATGGCGGAGGAGCTTAAAAAACGTGCGATATTCGGGCTTTCACTCGGTGAAGACGATTTCTATGAGGTATGCGACAGTGATTCGTACAAGCTTGTGCGTTTTCCAGCATTGAAGGTACAGGAAATAATAGAGGCGCGTCTGACTGAAATGATACAGATAGTGTTGCACGCGCTTGACAACAGCGGGTGCAATCTTCCGCGGTATATACCGCTTTATATTGCCGGAGGGACGGCTTCCATGCGCGGCATCCGTGAATTTGTTCAAAAATTCACCGAGCATAACACGGTCATCATTCAGCCGCAATCGACTTGCTTCAATCATTCTGCATATTCTTCATCGCTGGCGGTCATGGATATGGCACTTGACGCCGAAGCTGACGATGAGCCCGGCTTTTGGGAAAGTATAAAAAATTTATTTTATAGATAAGTTCTTGAAAGGAGAATTTTATTATGGAATTTGAACTTGATATGGGCGGCTTCGCTCAGCTTAAGGTTGTAGGCGTAGGCGGCGCCGGCTGTAACGCGGTTGACAGAATGATCGCCGCCGGACTTACGGGCGTTGAGTATATTGCCATAAATACCGATCGTCAGGCACTTCAGCGTTCAAAGGCAAACAAAAAGCTTCAGATAGGAGAAAAAATCACAAAAGGGCTCGGCGCGGGAGCCAATCCTGAAATCGGCAAAAAAGCGGCTGAGGAAAGCCGTGACGATATCATGGATCAGTTGCGCGGCGCGGATATGGTGTTCGTTACGTCGGGCATGGGCGGCGGAACGGGTACGGGAGCCGCTCCCGTTGTAGCCGAGGTAGCTAAGGATATGGGTATTCTTACCGTAGGTGTAGTTACGTATCCATTCCTTTTTGAAGGAAAGACAAGGTCGGTCAATGCCGATAAGGGTGTCAGCGAGCTTAAGGCGGCTGTGGACAGCCTTATCATAATCCCGAACGATAAACTGCTTCAGGTAGTGGGAAAGGGCACTTCCATGATGGAGGCGTTCCGTCAGGCGGACGAGGTGCTTCGCCAAGGCGTATCGGGCATTTCGGAGCTTATCACACGCGACAACATGATAAACCTCGACTTCGCCGACGTTCGCGCTATCATGAAGGACAAGGGCATTGCTCACATGGGCATAGGTGTCGGCTCGGGCGAAAACAGAGCTATCGACGCGGCAAAGCATGCGATATCGAGTCCGTTGCTTGAGACCACCATCGCAGGCGCGACAGGCGTTCTTCTTAACGTTACGGGCGGCGCGAGCCTTTCACTCAACGAGATCAACGAAGCTGCATATCTTGTACATGAGGCAGTTGCATCCGATGCCAACATCATCTTCGGTGCGGGTATCGACGAAAGCCTTGATGACGAGGTACGCATCACCATTATTGCCACCGGCTTTGAGAAAGACGGCAAGCGTCCTGCAAGACCTCAGCGCATGAATGATCGCATAGCACGTCCGCAGGAGCCCGAACCCGAAGAAATTGAGGAAGAGCCCGAAGAACCCGAAAATGAGGGCTTAGTTATGACAAATTTCGAGCCTCAGAAATCTCAACGTCAATCCGAAAGCTTTGAAAGAGCGGCAAAGCCGGAGTTGGATAATGATGATGACGATGAGATATTTATTCCTCGCAGAGAGGAACGTCGCCATCTGCAGGAGGATGAGGATGAAGAGCCAGCACAGTCGAAGCGCGGAGGCATCTTCTCATCATTGCGCGGAAACGAGTCAGATGATTATGACGATATAGATTTCGACCTTCCCGCAATCACCCGCCGCAGAAAAAGATAATAGTTAATTGAGTATTTGCGGGGACATTGTCCCCGCACCTTTTTGCGCTTCGCACAAAGTAAAATAAATACAGTGCCTTATGCAAATTTTTGTGGAGGCACTGTATTTTTATTTGTTATTAGTGCCATTACAAGACACTATAGCGATGCGGTCATGACACAAGGGAGCTTTTTACAGTGGATTACTTTGCCGTTACCTGTTAAAGCCGAAGCGACGAAAGTTTTATCCCGCTTTTCCAAAAGCGGGTAGGGGCTCCGCCCTTAATTAGTCTGTGCCACTTACTATTTTGTAGTACGCGCCGGCGGTTATTTTATACACTATGGCGTATAAAAGCCCGAATACAGCAAACGCGATCGCTGTTACGGCGATAACGAAGCCGAGGTTTTGCAGGCTGAACAACTGCAATATTTTCCACAGCATCGGGAACGCAAAAGCAAGATGCACTCCCGCAAACAGCAACGGCGCGAAGAACACTGTCAAAATTTGCGAATTTATGCTCTTTTTGATATCCTTTTTCATCATGCCTATTTTTTGCATTACCGCAAAGCGTGCCTGATCCTCATAGCCTTCGGAAATCTGCTTGTAATATATTATCATGACCGTTACGAGCATGAACAGTATACTTAAAATCGTCCCGAGGAAGAACAATCCACCGAATACGGAAAGAAATCCGTATCTTTCATTTTCGACACAACAGCGATAGGTGTTCACAGCGCCCTTTTCATCAGCTGCCTCTGACACATTTTTGATCGAATCACACATATCGTTGAATAGCTCGATCGTAGTGTCGTGATCTGCTTCGATGTTGTAACCGTAATAGCATACCGATTCAAGCATGGTATTGCCGTTAAAATCGACAAGTGATCCAAGCGGCTCAAGCTCCGATATATCGTGGATAACAAGCATCAGCGCCGGCATTATCTCGGCATTTGCATTGCTTATCGACGCATACGAATCAAGCTTGCCGACGATTTCAAGCTCAAGCCCGCCTATCTTGAGATTGCCGTAATTATATGTGCATCTCATGCAGTAGAGCATCGCCTGCCCTTTTTCAAGCGAAAAGCTTTTATTTGTCACAAGGTTGTATTCGTCTTGCTCCATAAAATAAATATTATAGATTTTATCAAGCGTTATTGCCGAATAGCGTACATTGTTTACATCAGGCTCTATTTCATTTTTTGTCAGAAAGCCGGCCATAGACATGTATGTATACTTTGTTTCTTTCAACGGCATTTTTGAATAATTCGCCAAAATTTTGTCGTAGTTTTCATATACTTCGGATTTGCCATCAGCAAGCTTTTCTGTCGAATCAAAATATACCGAGATTTCATTTTCCATGGGATAACGCGCTTTAAGCATGTTTTCTCTGCCAAAGTAAAGACTTGCCGTCGTTGATACTGTTACAAGCACCATGGTAGACAAAATACATATGGACGCAAGTCCTGCGCCGTTACGCTTCATTCGGTATGTCATCGAAGATACGGAGACAAAGTGGTTTTTCTTATAATAGTACCGTTTATTTTTCTTAAGGAGCGTGCAAAGCGTGACAGACCCCGACATAAACAAAATGTAGGTCGCAATTATTACCGCTATTACCGCAACGAAAAACAATAAAGTAGCCGTAAGCGCACTTTTTATGGTCACTGAAAAATAGTACGCCGTGCCGAGCAAAATGATGCCGATTGCGGAAAACACCCAATTTGCTTTCGGCTTCTTTTCTCCTAAAACTTCGCTTCTCAACAATTCAAGCGGGCGTGCTTTTCGTACCTGCCACAGCGAACGCAAAAACAGCAGTACGAATATTACGGCAAAGAAGCTGAGCGTCAGCCATATTGCTTTGGGTGAGACCGTTATTTTATAATCGACACTGCCGCCCACCATTTTAATGAGGCACAGCTCTGCAAGCTTTGAAAACAGTATGCCGAAGCCCATTCCGCCAACTACGCTTATTGCGGCTGTTAAAGCAGTCTCACAGAGCAGTATTCCCGCGATGCTCGCCTTGCCCATGCCGAGAATGCCGTACAAGCCGAATTCCTTATATCTGCGGCGCATCAAAAATGAATTTGTATAAAAAAGAAACAGCATGGCAAAGATCGCTATTACGAATCTGCCGAAGCCGAGCACGGATGAAAGCGCATCCCCTCCGCGCATTTCGTTCAGCGACGGCGAATACCGCAGGCTTTGCATGATGTATGACATCATGACCATTCCCACGCACGAAACGATGTACGGGACATACAGCTTACTGTTTTTCTTTATTCCCGTCCACGCAAGCTTTGAAAAAAACATTAATGGTTCCCTCCCTTTGCGAGCATCGTCAGCGTATCGGATATTTTACGGTACATTTCGTCATCGCTGTCGTCTCCGCGCCATATCTGATGGAACACATCGCCATCCTTGATAAACAAAACGCGCCGTGCGGTGCTTGCCGCCTTGACCGAATGAGTTACCATTATTACTGTTTTGCCGTCATTATTTATTTTGACAAATAATTTAAGCAGTTCGTCTGTCGCACGCGAATCGAGTGCTCCGGTAGGCTCGTCGGCAAGAATCAGCTTCGGATCTGTTATCAACGCACGTGCCACTGCGGCACGCTGTTTCTGTCCACCCGATACCTCATACGGATACTTTTTCAATATTTCGGAAATGCCGAGGTCTACCGCTATCGGTACAAGCCGTTTACGCATTTCGTTATAGCTTTTGCCCGCAAGCACGAGTGGCAGATAAATGTTATCCTCAAGCGTAAATGTGTCGAGCAGATTAAATTCCTGAAACACAAAACCGAGATTATCGCGCCTAAACGACGCAAGCGCGGAGTCCCTTATTGAAGAAAGCTCTTTACCTTCAAGGAATACATTGCCGCTCGTCGATTTATCGAGTGCCGCAAGGATGTTCAGCAGTGTCGTTTTACCTGAACCGGATTCGCCCATTATCGCGACATATTCACCCGCTTCTACCGTAAAATTTACATTTTTAAGTGCCTCGACCTTGTTTCCGCCCAAACGTGTCGAATACACCTTCTTAAGATTTTTGACTTCAAGAATACTCATGAGTCTTTCCTCCTTTTTTGTTTTACGGTACGATTATATCAAAAAAGGAAATGCGCCTCCATAGATTCGGCTTACATTTCCCCAAAGAAAACTTACAGTTATGTAAGTATTATTCGTTTATACTTTTGTATTGAGAAATATTAAGAAATACTACTGTTCCTTTACCTGCTTCGGATTCTATGCTTATACTGATACCGAGGTTTTTGCATATCCTTTTACACAGGTAAAGTCCGATGCCGCTTGCGCTTTTATCGGTACGTCCGTTGTATCCCGTATAGCCTTTTTCGAACACTCGCGGCAGGTCTTCTTTTGCTATTCCGATGCCCGTATCGCTTATCGCAAGTATTTCGGGTGCGTGCATGTATATTTTGATGCTTCCATTTTTTGTGTATTTGAGTGCATTTGAAATAAGCTGTTCAATAATAAAACCAAACCATTTTTCATCGGTGATGAGCTTTTTATCTATCGGCTCATACTCAAGATTGATTTTTCTGTAAATGAATTCCGAAGCGAATTTTTTGACCGACGACTTTATTATGGCATCGAGTGAGTATTCTGCAAACACATAATCGTTCGATTCCGAATCGAGTCGCAGATAAGCAAGTACCATTTCCACATACTGCTCTGTCCTTAAAAGGTCTGTTCGCATTTGTCGTGAAAGCCGTGAATCCTCATTTTGGAGCGTTAGTTTCATTGAAGCTATCGGCGTTTTTATCTGATGCGCCCAAACGGTATAGTAATCGGTCATTTCGGCAAACCTAGCGCTTTCGATACTTTGCAGTTGTCTTGTCTGCTCACACAGATTTTCCATTATTTCACGGTAATCGGCTTCCGTTAGCGTTCGTGCCTCCGGAAGCGTATCTATCATAAACGCATTCATTTTCTTTATTCTGCAAAGCTCGGTATGAAGTTTTCTGACTTTTATGAAATCAATCATGAGCACGCAAATGCCAAGCACCGCACACATCAATGAAGGATAAAGCACTGCTCCCGGCGGCAGTGAATACAACGCAAATATTACGGCAAACAGCACTGCAAATAAAATAAACAGTGCGATCAGCGGCAATTTTGATTTCAAATATTTGAAAAACATTTATTCTCCTTATTCGCTCACTTTATAATGTATCCTACGCCGAATTTGGTCGTTATAAAGCTTTCAAGTCCGAGCGCGTCAAGCTTCTTTCTCAATCGGTTGATATTTACGGTCAGTGTATTCTCGTCAACAAAGCTGTCGGTTTCCCACAGACGCTCCATGAGCTGTTCACGACTGACGACCTTGCCCTTGTTCTCCATCAAAGTAAGTAATATTCTGTATTCGTTTTTAGTCAGCTCGATTTTGCTGTCCTTAAATGTCAGCGTGTTGTCACCCGTATTCAAAAATGCTCCGTTATGCTGAAGCACTTGCGAAGACGGTGCAAAATCGTATGTCCGTCTCAAAAGCGCCTGCATTTTTGCCATAAGCACATTGCTGTCAAACGGCTTGGCGATAAAGTCGTCTGCGCCCATGTTCATCGCCATGACTATGCTCATGTTGTCCGATGCCGACGAAATGAATATTATCGGCACCTTTGATATCTTTCTTATTTCGTTGCACCAATGATATCCGTTGAAAAACGGCAGGCTGATATCAAGCAAAACTATGTGCGGCGCAAATGTTGAAAACTCGTCCGTCACGTTGCGTAGATTTTCACAGATGTGCACCTCGAGCTCCCAGCCCTCGGCAAGAAGCTTGACAGCATCTGCTATGCCGTAATCGTCCTCAACTATAAAAAGCTTATACATAAAATCACCTTATAAACTATAGTGTCCTGCGACGAAACGCTTTCGCCGCAAAAGCGAAATCTTGGCTTTTTGTAAACTGCCGACAGTGTGCCGGCAATTGTTCGGCAAACATTATTATAAAAACCGTGGGCGAACGTGTCAAGTGTAAAAATGCACCGGCATCATACTGCCGGTGCAATATATCTTTTGATTTTTATACCTTCGGATATTCGATGACTATTGTTCTGTCCTCTTTTGCCGCCTGAACAGTAGCGCAGCAAACAGTTACCGTGTTCGCGCCCTCACTCGACGGTATGGGTGACGGTGAGCCGGAAATTATTGCGTCAACGAACGATTTTATCTCATCGTCTGTGTTGTGATTGTTGACATATACGGGAATGCTCTGCGGTACGGTATAATCCTTTTTGCCGTCGGGAAGCTCCTCGTCGCGTGTGTAGAGCTTTATACTATCGGATGTGTTATCACAGATTATCGTTCCTTTTGTTCCGTAGAATACAGAACGCATCGTATAATCTCTGTGACAGCCTATCGACGCGAATACTTTGCCGATCACATTGTTTGGGAATTTATAAATTGCTATAGTGCAGTCATCACACGGCCAATCGCTCAGACACTTGTGGTTTGAAAGAGCATTTACACTTATCGGGTTCCCGACTATCCATCTCAAGAGGTCTACCGCGTGGCACGCGCCGCCGATAAAGCCGTGACGGTCGGGATCAACACGCCAATCGTTTACGCCACGCGCTACCTCATAATTGTGAGCGTATTCACTTTCAACGAAATAAAGCTCGCCGATGCGACCTGCGTCGATTATCTCCTTCGCCGCCATAAACCCTGCTGTATAGCGGCATATCTGACCTATCATCAGCATGCGCCCGGTCTCTTTTTCAACCTGCATCATTTTTTTGCATTCATCCACATAGAGCGACATGGGCTTTTCACAAAGCACATCCTTGCCTGCACGGAGGAATGCTTCAGTCATCTCAAGGTGAAGCTTGTCGGGAACGACGAGTACAGCGGCATCTACCTCGGGATCGTTGACGAAATCGCGCCAATCGCGGGTATCGTGGAGCGGCTTTAATTGCTCGGTGGCTTCCTTCAGTATCTGTTCATCGGTATCGCAGATGCCGTACAGCACCGCATTCTTATGGAGATTTACGCCCTCTGCATGGCGGCATCCCATCGTATGCACGCCGATAACGACAACGTTGATTTTTTCTTTCATACAAAACACTTCCTTTCATCCTGGTGTGCATATTATAGCGCGCTCTATTGACAAAAGCAAGCGCACCGTGTTAGAATATATCAACAGTTTGTTGGATTGGAGAAAAAATCATGTTATATACGCACTTCAACACGGGACGCAAGCGCGATATGGAGCTTTATCTTTGCGATCGTGATGAGAATTTGCCTGCCGGGATAACATACGGCCCGGTAATTCGTGATTTATATATAGTTGAATGCTGTACGGGAGGTTTCGGCGGTGTGAGTGTGAACGGGAAGTATTTTCCCGTTAAGAAGGGCGATTGCTATATACTTTTTCCGGGTGACATAATCATCCACAGTGCAGATACAAGGAAGCCGAGGAGCGGCGTATGGTGTGCCGTTGACGGCTTTATGATAAATGAATATCTCGCAAAAATAGGTGTCAGCTCGCATCAACCGTTCGCGCCGGACGGTGCGTTTGACGGAGTACTTGAGCAAATAAACGAAATGCTTTTGTTAAAGGATGACACCGACAGCGGCGCTGATATGCGGCGTAGCGGGTGTGTCAGCAAAATGTTCGGTGAATTGCTCAGATTCGTAACCTGCGGCAATGCTGTAACGGATTATACCGAATCTGCAATTCGTTTGATAGAAGCTAAGTATTATACGGATATATCGGTCAGCGATATCGCCGATAAGGTAGGACTTGAACGCACATATTTTTCAACGGTATTCAAAAAGGAAACCGGGATCTCACCGTACAGATATCTGCGTCAGCTTCGCATAAAAAAAGCATGCCTTCTCATGACTGAGGGCGGCTTCAAGGTCAATGCTGCCGCACTTGCCGTCGGTATCCCGCCCGAAAGCTTCGCCCGAGTTTTCCGCAGTGAAATGGGCATGACACCGCTTGAATATGTCAGACTGAACGGGTGATATTGCATAGACAATGTTTTCGTGAAGCGAAGCTCTATATTTTCTCAAACAAAAAGCCTTTGCAAGGCGGCAGTGTGCCGGTTACGTCCTGACCGAGAACCTCACGCACAGGGAACGGGAAGCGGAGGTCATTTAAGCCGTTTTCACAAGTGTGGACGAAAACGTATGATTTGCTTTCATAAATAACGGCATCGGAATGCGTATAAAGTGTGATACCGGCGTTTTCGCAGAAAGTCTGCAGAGAGACGGTCGTAATATCCGCGTTTGCGGGCGTAATGATAAGGCAAGGAAGCGTATCGCATCCGATGCGGACAGATACCGATTCGGTTGCGGCGGGAACGATGAATATATGTGCATTATAATTTTTCGCAACGGAATCAAAATCGTTTATGAGAAAAATATCGTAAGGTATGCCCGTTTTGCCGAGCGTTTCACGGATATCGCAGCATATACTTCCGCTGTCATCGCTTATAATGTCGTATGCGGTCTCATCGACAAACACCGCAAGGCGCGATACACTTGAATTATCCTTTTCAAGCGCTTTACTGCTTATTGTGAACAGTTTTCCTATCAGCTCGCGGTACTCATCCGCCTTATACCAGCCGCCCCACATATCGAACCACCAGAATGCGTGACCGTGCGTCAGCGCACGCGCGAAATGGAGCTTCATTGTTTCAAGCGCAATATTTCGTTTCGGTCCGTACCATACGGGCAGATTGTAATAAGGCATATCGTTCACAGGCACGGTGAGATCGGTGCGTGTGTCGTTTTCGGCAAAATACAGCTTGCCGTGAAGCTTGAGCGAATCTATCGGCGTCATGTTGGCGTGGTCGCGCCCGAGCGCACGCGCGTTTGCGTACGAAACCGGCGAGCAAATGAAATCAACGCTGTCATCGTTAAGGATGCGCCACAGCGCGTGATGACCTGTCTCACGCTTGGGACATTCAAGCGTATAGCCGTAGAACGAGCCGACGACGAGCCTGCCGTCGGTCAGTTTTTTAACAAGACGCGAAAGCCGTATGATGCGCTCGGCTACGGTTTCCGACATCATCCTGTAGATATCGCCGCCTTTTTCACGCAAACGCGCACCGAGCGAGCCCGCCATATCGAACGGAAACCATTCCTCGGTATTTCCGCCGACTATCTGAAATCCGATTATATGTTCGGCAAATTCCGAGTTTAACGCGTGGTCAATAAATTCTGTCAGCAGACGTTCTGTTTCTTCCGCCCACTTCTCCGACGCAAAGCAGGCACAAAGCTCTTCGCCGACCTTGGTGTCGCACAGCTCGGATGGATTCGCACGCTCCCATGCGCGCGGCAGGTTGACATTTACCCGGGGGAAAACATATGCGTTCGGCACTGCGTCAAGCAGCATGCGCATGTTTTCGTCAAATACCTCAAAGCCGCCGCCGTCAAAAATACCTTTCTGTATCGGCGGTAATCCCGTCGTTTCATTTATAGTGCGCGTGGCGAAAAACACAGGCAGCGAAAACAGATCAAAGCCTGTTTCGCCGAAAAAGCGATAATCGTTTTTTTCGGTAAAATACGTTATGTACGCGCATCCCGCGTGAGGTTTGCCGTTTATGAACAAATGCGGAGTGCCGTTATATTCTTTTACGCAGGAATCCATTATTTTTGCTCCATGCAAGCGCGTATGCTCCATGAATTTTTGTCAAGAAGCTTTTCCGCGGTGTTATCATCGCATCCGCGAAGCTCACAAACGATGCCTATCATGCGCTTTTTGAGCTTGATGTTCGACGGTCTTAAATTTATCATAAAGTTTTCGTAAACCTTGCCCGTTAAGACCATCGAAGCGGTGGATATCATATTCAGCACGAGCTTTTGCGCCGTGCCTGCCTTGAGGCGCGTTGAACCCGTTATGACTTCTGCGCCCGTGCGTGTACATATAGGCAGATCGCACGCCTTAAGCACTGCGGTATCGGGATTACATGTCAGCCCCGCCGTTATACAGCCGAGTTCTTTTGCCTTTTCAAGTGCGCCGACGACATATGCCGCGCCGCCCGCCGCAGAAATGCCCATTACGACATCGCCGCATTTTGCACCGTGGCTGACGATGTCTGCCGCGCCTGTTTCATAGCTGTCCTCGGCATTTTCCGATGCCGCTACCATACAGCCTATCCCGCCCGCTATTATTCCGCAGACAAGCTCCGGTGAAACGCCGAACGTGGGCGGACATTCAGCCGCGTCAACGACACCGAGCCGTCCCGATGTACCTGCGCCGATATAAAAAAGTCTGCCGCCGTTTTTGATGCTGTTCGTCACGGCTTCTATCACCGCGGCGATCGCGTCGCGCTCCTTTTGTACAGCTTCTACTGCAAAGGCATTTTCTTCATTCATGATGTCAATGATCTCACCCGCGCTCATTTTGTCGATGTGCGTTGTCTTGGGATTGCGTGCTTCGGTTTCAAGCATAAAATTCACCTCAATCAAAACAATATATACGATTATAATATCACTTTAGTTTTTATATTACAATCAATAATTGCTTGAATTTTTTGTACTGCCGTGTCAAGTGTGAGTTTACATCAGTATGAAAGAAAAAAATGAGCCATTATTATGCGGCTCATTTTTACGTTATTCTTCAAATCCTTCAAGCTTGTCGTACAGACCGCAGTTTTTCATGAAGCTGACGTACTTTTCAAGCGTGATACCGTCGCCGATGCTGTCAACGAACTGATTTTCGCCCGAAGCATCACCGTTCCACACGATCTTATAGTATTCTGCCGAACGGGCATCGAGCGTGCCGAGCAGCTCCAGCCCGTCGGGATGAACAGTGCAATCGCCATCAAGAAGCGTTTTGCCGCTGAGCGCATCGGTCACGCTGAACGAAGCATGTATTTCGTTACGCGAATCGTTTGCCGCAAGCAGACGCATTTTTCCGTTTTCATCCGGCTCGTCGAGCATGATGCAGAACGGCTTCTGCGAACGCTTGATATACTCATACGCGAGCTTTTTGGTGCCGTACCAATCGACCACGGCATCGGATATCTGCGGCCAGCCGTCGATGATGTTCCACCAGATGATACCCGTGCGATACCATTTGCCCACGCGGAAATGCTCAATGAAGAATTTCATTGCTTCCGCCTGTGATATCTGACTTTGGAGCGCAAATCCATTAAGCTCTGCGGAGGCACTGCCGAATATCCTCTCTATTTGCCGTGTCATCAGCGGGATGCGGTACGCCCACGGCGCACTTGTCGATACTTCCGGCGAAGTGGCATGGATGAGCCAATGCGGATCGGCGCACACCTTGCCGTCACCGTGGCTGTCAAGATGCTCCTTGCCGATGAATTTTTTAAGTGACGCGGGTGCGGGGCAGCCGTGATAGCCTGTCTCCGAAGCAAAGTGGCATACTGAGTTTTTATTGTAGTAATCGCCCTTGAAGTAATCGCGCGGTCCCCACAGATGATCCTCGGAAATACTTCCGCCTGCGGCAAAAGCCGCTTCGTCGACATACGGCGATGACGGCAAATACGGTCTGTAGCCGTCAAGAGATGCAAGGACATCCTTCAATACTTTTCTTGTTATTTTATTATCGTTTGGATTTTTGCGATGGAGCCTTCTGCCGTCGATCTCGGTGCGGAACCACATCCGCGACCAGTCACATTCGTTATCGCCCGACCAAAGCACGATACACGGGTGGTTTCTGAGCCTTTTTACCGTTGCTTCGGCTTCCTCACGCATAAGCTCACAGAAGCGTTCGTCGTTCGGATATATCGCACATGCCATGGCGAAATCCTGCCAAACAAGAATGCCGTGCGCATCACAGTAATCGTAAAATTCGTCATCGTGATAAACGTTGCCGCCCCAACAACGTATCATGTTACAGTTCAGGTCATTTACCATTTCCAATCCGCGCAGTGTATATTCGCGGTGGCGTGACGGGAACGCATCCGTGGGGACCCAGTTAGTACCGAGTACAAATATTTTTTTGCCGTTTATAATGAAACCGAATTTACCGTTTTCGCCTGCAAGAGATGTGCGTTCAAGCTCGGCGGTGCGTATGCCGTACTTAAGCGTCTTTGTATCAAGCACTTCACCGTTTTTGATAAGCTCAACGGTGATATCGTATAATTCCGGGCTTCCGTAGTTTTTCGGCCGCCAGATATGAGCGTTTTGTACGCGCAGTGTCATGCGTGTTTCGTGCGCATACAGCGTCTGCAAGCCTTCGAACGGATCGTTCCCGCATACGCCCTTTATCCTTACGCTGTATTCGGGATAAATATCGCCGGAAAGCTCAAAGCTTGCGGCGAATGTCACTTCGGCGTAATTTTCATCGTTGCGGACTACCGTCGTAGTAAAGAAATAATCGTCATTTATGCGTTCTTTGTTTTTATAAACGACGGAAACGTCTTTCCACAGACCTATCGAAACGGTGCGCGGCATTATATCCCAGCCGTACATGTACGGTGCTTTTCTTATGGCAAGCGATGCATAATTGTATTTCATTGCCCTTAAATTCTGATCAAGCGGGAATCTTTTTGAATACAGATTCGCAGGCTCGATATGTACAACAAGCTCATGCTTGCCCGCGCAAATGTCATTTATGCAGAATTCATACGGTATGAGCATGTTTTCCGTATGAGCGATAAATTCGCCGTCAACGAATATTTCGGCTGAGGTATCTATGCCTTCGAACAGCAAAAATCTGTCCTTGCCGTTGTCCTCTGCTTCAAAATCGGTAAAATACCATACATGTGTGCTTTCAAGCTTTTGCACTTCAAGTATATTTTCGCCGAAATAAATGTCATCGGGAAGCTTTTTTGCCTTGACGAGGTCAAGCTCAAGGTTGCCCGGAACTGCCGCGGGAATGATCTCATAGCCCGAAGCCATGATCTCCTTGCGTGTTTTGGGGAACACCGTGACTGTGCTGTTGTTGGCGTATGCCAGTTTCCAAGAATCCAATTTCATTTTTTTCTCCTTTCGACCGTGTGCTATCCGAATATTTTTTCCTCTGCCTGCGCGCAAATGGCGTGATATATCGGCAGATGATATTCCTGTACCTTGAATGTTTCGATCGCGGGTGCTTTGATTGCAATATCACATATTTCACTGAGCTTACCGCCCTTTTCACCGACAAGACATACTGTTTTTATCCCGAGTGCCTTGGCGACCTCTGCCGCCGCAACGACGTTCGCCGAGTTGCCGGATGTCGAAATGCCAAAAAATATATCTTCTTTTTTGCCGAGCGCAAGCACGAGCTGTGCAAAAATGAGTGTTGCGTCAACATCGTTCGCAAACGCGGTCAGCGCGGACGAAAGACTTGTCAGTGGCACAGCCGGTATGCCGCTTTGAAGCTTGTCCGCAAAAGGAACATCTAATTTGCCGTTCTCAAGCGGACGCTTGAGCAAAAAACCTTTGAGTAGCTCGCCGGAAATATGCTCGCAGTCAGCAGCGCTGCCACCGTTGCCGCACAGTAGCAGTTTACCGCCCGCAAAATACATTTCGCACAGCACATCGGCAGCGGCATAAATATCCGCCGTGCACGCATCAAGTGCAGGATATTTGATTATTGTATTTTTGATATAGTCTGTCATTTTTCCGCCTCCCGCGCCGCCGCCAGCGCCGCGTAATCGCCTATTGCCTCGCCCAATCCCGGTACGGTTATCTCGCACGATAAACGTGCAGACGCGAGTGCTTCCAGTGCAAGAACTTCATTCATTGGCTTTTCGAGCAGATCGCGACATCGCGCGAACACGCTTCCGATGATTATTTTTTCGGGATTCAATAAATCTATCACTATCGCAAGCCCTTCTCCGAGCTTTCTGCCGCAGATGTCGAAGACCTTAAGCGCGGTTTTGTCACCGTTCCGCGCCGCGTCTGCGACCGTTTTAACATCAAAGGAGTCAGCCCACACGGGCGCTTCTCCGCGCTGAACCGCCTCATAAGCGTAGAGACGTGCAAGCTCCGTTATGCCGCCGCCACTGCAAAAGCCCTCGAACGATCCGCACTTGCCGTAGCCGGACGGTCCGAACGCATCCAGCCGTATATGTCCGAGCTCACCCGCAAAGCCGTTCGCGCCCGAATACAGCTTGCCGTTTAGGATAAGTCCCGCGCCAAGCCCCGTTCCGAATGTCATGAATACCATGCTTTGTGTTCCGCGTCCCGCGCCGAAATAGTATTCCGCAAGCGCGCAGGCATTAGCGTCATTACGTAACGCACACGGCACCGAAAGCTCGCGTTCCAGCATTTCTTTTATGGGGATGCTGTCCCAGCCCGTCAGATTCGGCGGCGAAAGTATCAGCCCTTTTGTTTCGTCAAGAGGTCCTCCGCACGAGATCCCGCACGCGCTGACGTCAGCGTCCATCAGCCTTTTTGCACTTTCGGTTATTTTATCAAGCGTTTCGTCCGCGCCGGAGGTCGCAAAGCGTATTTTTTTCTTTATACCGTTTCCGTCACCCAATGTGACAGCACATTTCGTACCGCCTATATCAACGCCTAAATACATTTTTTTCACCTCTGTATATATCTTAATATTATTTTAAGACAAATTCAATTCAAATTTCACTTTATGCACACGAAATTTCAAGAATCCGATTGATTTTATTTATTTGTTCAGCTATAATAACAGTGGGTGATATTATGACGGAGCCGCGGCTTGACAAAAATGAATATATCGGAGTAAACAAGCATATACGGGTGCTTCACCGCAATACTGCTTCGTTCCCGCTTCACGGACACGATTATTTTGAAATAGAGATTGTGCTTGACGGCCTTGGTAAGAGTGTCCTGAACGGTCACGAGTACCAGCTTAAGCGGGGAAGCGTGTGCATGCTCACACCTGCGGATTTTCACGAGGTTTTGGTTTCGGGGAAAATGCTGCAGTGGAACATTTCGTTTGACGAGACGGTTTTGAACGCGGGTCAGCTCGAGGCGATGTTTGCAAGTGACGGCATGCACGAGCTTGATGAAGCCGGGCTGAGGAAGCTTGATACTGCTGCGGAGCTTTTGCGGCAGGAATCGCTTTGCGACGGGTGTATACGTCCGCTGATGGAATATATTTTGACGGTGATTCTTTCCGATATCGAAACGAAATCGGAGCTTACGCCGATACGCAGGGCGATCCTTTATACGGAAACGCATTTCCGTGAAAGCCCTACACTTGCACGGACTGCGGAGCAGGCGTGTCTTTCACCGGTATATTTCGGTAATTTGTTCAAAAAAGCGACGGGCAAGACTTATATACAGTATCTTACAGAACGCAAGCTCAACTGTGCAAAAATGCTTCTGAAAAGCGGATTTTCCGTGACGGAAGCGTGTTTTAATTCGGGATTCGGTTCACTTTCGGGATTTCTGCATGCCTTCAAGGAGTTGACCGGATGTTCACCGAATATATATAAAAAACAAAATTGCAATAGTTCGGTTGTCAAATCACGCTAAGTGTGATATCATTATCATATGAAAAAAGTTATAGTTACAATAAGCTCAAAAATCATAAAGATAATTTTGTGCTGCATACTTATTTTTGCCACGGGATGCTCGTCTGCCACGACCGCGACAGTCGCTTCAACGTCGCCGTCTGATAGCGGCACCGCCGTGCCGCCGACAGCCTCACACTCGATATCGCCGTCGCCTACGCATGAGGTAACTCCGTCGGTAAGCCCTGTGCCGAGAACAACATTTGCGCCCGTGCCCGCACCGAAGGGATTTCCCATTTACGGCGAAATGCCCGATGACTATGCGCTACCGTACATCGTCAACGTGAACAGGTTGCATAATACCGTTGCGGTGTACAAGCTCGGCGGAGAAATACCGGAGCTTGTCAAAGCGTTCGTCTGCTCGGTAGGGGTGGATAAAAATACGCCCGTCGGCACGTTCTTTACGACACATAAGTATGTTTGGCGTTCACTTTACGGCGGCACGTTCGGACAGTACGCCACAAGAATAGTCGGCTCGATTTTGTTCCATTCCGTGCCGTATGAACGCATAAACAAGGCGTCGCTTGAATATGAAGAGTACAATAAACTCGGTACTGCCGCGTCACTCGGATGTGTGCGCATGACCGTTGATGCCTGCAAGTGGATCTATGACAATTGCCCGATAGGCACATGTGTCGTGATCTATGAGGATAAAAAGGAAAATGTAGAGCCTGAGCCGGTGCCGTATATAGATCCCGAATCTCCCGCACGCTCGTGGGATCCGACCGATCCGGATCCATGCAATCCGTGGCGGGTGTAGAAAGTGCAATGGGGCGGAGCCCCAAAGGAAGGAATCAAAAATGAGAATAATAATTGCAGGTTGCGGCAAGATAGGCCGCACAACATTGTCGAGTCTTGTTGCCGAGGGGCATGACATAGTAGCGCTTGATATCGACCAAACGGTAATTGACGAAATATCGAATGTTCATGATGTGATAGCCGTGAACGGCAACTGTGCCGACTGTGACGTTTTAAAGGAAGCCGGCATCGAGCACACGGACATTTTTATGGCATCGACCGCATCGGACGAACTGAACATGCTTGCGTGTTTTCTTGCAAAAAAAATGGGTGCAAAGCATACGATAGCGCGTATACGCACGCCGGAATATAATTATAGATCACTGATATTCTTGCGTCAACAGTTAGACCTGTCAATGGCGATAAATCCCGAGATGCTTGCCGCACAGGAATTATACAATATTCTCAAATTCCCGTCAGCTGTTAAAATCGAGACGTTTTCGCGCAGAGATTTTGAGATGATCGAAATTCGTCTGAAGCCGAACTCGATGCTTGACGGCATGAGTCTGTTCCAGATGCGCGAAAAATTCAAAGCCAAGGTACTTGTCTGCGCCGTTCAGCGTAATGATGAGGTGTTCATCCCGGACGGCAGCTTCGTACTGAAAAGCGGGGATAAGATCGGTCTTACCGCGACGCCGTTCGAAATACAAAAGCTGTTCAAGGCGATAGGCTATTATCAGAAAAAGGCGCGCGACATAATCATACTCGGCGGAAGTCGTGTAGCGTACTATCTTGCAAAAATGCTGTCGACGTCGGGCAACAGCGTCAAGGTCATCGAGCGCGACCCCGAGGTCTGCAAACGGTTTACTGATGACATAGAGAAAATAACGGTAGTAAGAAATGACGGTACAAAGCAGGAAGTACTTATCGAAGAGGGCATAAGAGAAGCGGATGCTTTTGTAGCACTCACAGGCATGGACGAGGAAAACATACTTGTATCAATGACTGCGGCTTCGTTGGAGGTGCCTAAGGTAATAGTAAAAATCAACCGTGAGGAGCTTTTCCCGATGGCTGAAAAGCTTGGCATTGATACGATAGTTTCTCCGCACAAAATAATATCCGATGTGCTTGTGCGCTACGCACGCGCACTTAATAATTCTACCGGAAGCAACGTCGAGACACTGTATAATCTGATGGACGGTAAGGCGGAAGCCATTGAGTTCAGGGTTTCTTCCGATTTCAAAATGACTGGAATCCCGCTCAAGGAAATGAAGCTTAAGAAAAACATCCTGATAGCCGGGATCATCCGTGAGCGCAAACCGTTGATTCCCGCGGGCGACGATGTCATTCTTCCGGAAGACCGCGTTATAGTGCTTTCGACAGACCACAAATTCAGTGACCTTGCGGATATTTTCAGATGAATTCCCGGCGTTTGATGTTTTTGAGGTATAATTTATGAATCATAAAATGATCGTACACACGACAGGCATGATAATCGGCGTTGAAAGCATTTGCTTGCTGCTTTCATCGCTCATTTCACTGATATACGGCGAAGCGCACGGCATGTATCTTCTTATAGCGGCGCTTATCGCTGGCGCGGTATTCGGCATTACGCGCTTTTTTAAGCCGAAAGACCAAACGTTTTTTGCCAAGGAGGGCTTTGTTACCGTCGCGTTCTCGTGGTTGTTTCTTTCACTTATCGGTGCGCTTCCTTTTTGCCTGAGTGGGGAAATACCAAGCTATATCGACTGCTTTTTTGAAACCGCAAGCGGACTTTCGACCACGGGCGCTTCGATACTCGACGATGTCACGGCACTTTCTCACGGAATGCTTTTTTGGCGAAGTCTTACACACTGGATAGGTGGTATGGGTGTGCTCGTGCTCGTGTTGGCGGTAGTGCCGAGCGCCACAGGACGCACGATACATATGGCACGTGCCGAAATGCCCGGACCTACGGTCGGCAAGCTCGTGCCCAAAATGAAAGATACGGCAAAAATACTCTATATAATATATCTTGTGCTTACCGCAGTAATGGCAGTTCTTCTCGCGTGCGGAGGATTAAGCATGTTCGATAGTGTACTCCTTGCGTTCGGAACAGCCGGTACGGGCGGCTTCGGCGTGCTCAATGACAGCATAGCTTCATATTCGTCGTACATTCAATGGGTCATAACCGTATTCATGTTTATTTTCGGAATAAACTTCAACCTGTTCTACCTTATACTTATCGGTAAATTCTCGTCGGCAATAAAGAGCCGTGAGCTGTGGGTGTATTCGGGAATCGTTCTCGTTTCGTCAGTGGCGATAACCGTAAACCTGCTGTCCACATTCGACGGAAGTGCTCCGCGACACGCATTCTTCCAGGTTGCATCGATAATCAGCACTACGGGTTATTCCACATGCACTATAGACGCACTGCCGGCGTTTTCGAAAGGGTTGATATTCATTCTGATGTTTTTCGGAGGCTGTGCGGGTTCGACCGCAGGTGGATTGAAAATATCAAGAATAATGTTGCTGTTCAAGGTAATTGACAACAGGATCAAGCATATATTGCATCCGCATAATGTCAAGGCGATAAAATTCGAGGGTAAGACGGTAGATGAAGATACCGCGAACGGAGTGTGCGTATATTTTGCACTGTATATTCTGTGCATGGCGGTACTGTTTCTGCTGCTCAGCCTGATTGAACCGTTCGGGCTTGAAAGCAATCTTACAGCCACGGTATCGACCTTCAACAATGTAGGTCCGGCATACGGTGCCGCCGCATCAAGCTATTCGGCGTATTCAGGGCTGTCAAAAACATTCATGTCGTTCGCAATGCTTCTGGGCAGATTGGAAATATATCCGATCCTTATAACGCTTTCTCCGTCAACATGGATAAAAAAATAGTATAATCACTGTGAAATTCATACATTATAATGGTGATAAAAATTTTGCTTGCTTTTTTATCATAAATAAAATATAATGTAGGCATTAAAAAACAGCCGAGGTGAATTAAACATGTATGTTAAGTGCCCAAGATGTCAGCTTAACTATATCAACGAGGAAACCGAGCAGTACTGCAAGGTATGCCTTGTAGATATGGGAAAGATCCAGGGGCAGCCCGAGCTTGATCTTGACGAGGACTATAAGCTCTGTCCCGAGTGTAATGAAAATTATCTTGAAGAAGGAGAGGAAATCTGCTATACCTGCCGCCTTGAACGTATGAAACGTGAAGGCAAGACTGATGACTCAGTTGATTCCTACGAGGATTCCGACGATATGCTGCCAGACAGCGTTGATGATTCGCTCGATGCTATGGCTGAGCTCGAAAATGAGGACAGCGAACGCGAGGAAGCGGAAACTGAAGAATAAAAATAACACATATTGCCCATTTGGCATCACTTTACGTATTTATCCCAAAGATTGTACTTTTCCGTATTATCGAGCGCATGCAAAAGCTTTTCGTGCAGATCGGGAAAGCTTTGCGACAGTGTCGCAATGAGCTCCTTAATATCCTGACGCGCGGTTTTGCCGTCGACAGGACAGGGTGATTCCACTATGGGCAATTTATTGTCATATGCGCAATTCCGAATTATATCCTCCGGAATGTATATAAACGGACGTATGACCGTTATGTCAATGCGCGAAAGATATGTGACCGGGGCAAAGGTGTTCATTCTGCCCTCAAAAAACAAGCTCATGAGGAGCGTTTCGATAGCATCGTCCCGATGGTGCGCAAGCGCGACTTTATTACATCCTAAATCCTTGGCAGCACTGTTTACTGCACCTCTGCGCATATTAGCACATAACGCACAAGGATTTTTTTCTTTCCTTATATCGAATACGACCTCCGCGATATCGGATTCTATTCGATGATATTCTATTCCGAGATTTTCGGAAAACTCCTTAACGCGAGATGTGTCGAACGGCTCTCGTCCGAGAGACACGGTTATTGCCTGCAAATCAAAATTCTTTTTTGAGAAGCGTTTGTATATCGACAGCGCAAACAGAAGCAAAAGACTATCCTTGCCTCCCGAAACGCCTACGGCTATTTTGTCGCCGTCCAGGATCATTCCGAATTTTTCGTCCGCGCGGCGTACCGAGCCGAGCACGCGTTTTATATCCGATTTACTCATTTCTTAACATCATTACTCTTTTCGCTTGAGGAATATGCGCTTGCCAACAGCTTCGCCATACCTTTTCCCCAGAATTTTCTGAACATTTCGTAATCCTCTTTTGTGCGGAGATTATCTCCTATTATTTCACTTGTCGCCGATGCTTCGTGTATTCTGTGACACATAAGCGGCTTAGAAATATATACGAAGCTTCCTTTTTCGCGCGAAAGTATTTCCCATTGTTCCCAATCCAAATCACTTTTAAAGCCTTTTGAAAAAGGGTGCTTTTGCAAAATGCTGAGTTTGTATGTGACCGCTGGACAGCATATGGGGTCTCCGAACGACAGGATGCGTCTGCGAACAAAAATGCTTCTTTTGAAAATTTTCAGCGGTGCGAGCATAAGCTTTTTTATTTTGAGAAGCTTGTCCGTACACACTTTTTGCCCATTCCTCAGTTCCGCATAATGCGAAAAGCAAATTATCATATCGCTGTTGGCGTTTGCACCCTCCAACATTTTTTCGGCGTATTCAGGCTCGTAAATATCGTCCTGATGCGCGATAGTCACAAGCGGTGTGTCAACACAGCTTACCGCAAAATTCCAATCGCCGTCTATACCTGCTTCTCCGTGGTTAACGAATACGCGCAGTCCGTGTTTTTCGGCTATCGAAGATATGTGCCCGTTCGGTGTCGACGTGGAAATTATCATATTCGTCCTGACTGTCTGCTTTTCGAGCGAAAGGATACATTCTTCCAAATAAGGGCTTTCCTTATACGCACATACAACGAACGTATGATGTTCTGGCAAATACATGTTCATACCTCTTTAACACAAATAAATTCTAACGCTATTATATTGAATTTTCGGATTTTGTCAACATATGAGAAAATTTATCACGGGAATTTATTCCGCCGTAACAGCAAATTTCTGTTGACACGTTGATATTTTTCTGTTATAATGTGCATGTTAATTTCGAATGTCGCACTGTCGGCAGGCGAAACGGCAAAGTTGAATATACGGAGAGATGTCCGAGTGGTTTATGGAGCTGGTCTTGAAAACCAGTGATACCGCAAGGTACCGTAGGTTCGAATCCTATTCTCTCCGCCAATCATTCGGAGACATACCCAAGTTTGGCCGAAGGGGCGCCCCTGCTAAGGGTGTAGGTCGGGAGTTACCGGCGCGAGAGTTCAAATCTCTCTGTCTCCGCCATGAAAAAAGCATCCTTCGGGATGCTTTTTTTAACGAAATAAATCCCTGACGGGATTTGTGAAATGCACTTCGTGCGCGAAATACGCCTTCGGCATGTGAAATGCCTGCGGGCGTGGGTGGATTTATTTCATTTCACATTTCTGCGCGAGCAAAAATATTTCACAATGGCGTGAGCCATTATTTCACATCGGCATCAGCCGATATTTCACTTGAAAAGCCAAAAGATTTATGATATGCTTGATTCAGAAAGGTGGCGTTAGCTTTGGCTGAATCTAAACTACGGGATTTATCTATGGATTTCGCGGTCGGAGCATTGAAGTTATGTGACTCTATCAAAGGACATTTTTCTATCACTAATCAATTGGAACGCTCTGCAACTTCTATCGGTGCAAATATTCACGAAGCAAATTATGCACAAAGCAAGCCGGATTTCGTGGCAAAACTCCAAATTGCTTTGAAAGAATGCTATGAAACAGAATATTGGCTCGAATTGTTTGTAAAATCCGAGCTGCTTGACCGTGAAAGCGTAAAGAAATTGTACAACGATTGCGGAACAATACGAAGATTATTGATTGCTTCAATCAATACCGCAAAAAAATCCAACCGGTAAATAACAACAAATCAGGATTTGCGGGGAATGTATTATGAACATAGAAATTATTGAAAATGGTAAATGGTTTCACGGTTCGAACCAAAAATTCGCAGTGCTGAAAAAGGGAAGTACAATAACACAGTGGCAAGCATTAGCCGAAGCCTTTTCTCATAAACCCCGCGGTTTGTCATATGAAGATAACGGAATCATTAAGCACAACGGAACTGAGTACGGTTATTTATATGTTATTGACGAATCAATCGTGGTTGGAATAGATATTTATCCGCATCCAAAATCATCCATGGATAAGAACGCAGAATTTTTGACCAAGAGAGATTTGAAAGTAAAGTTGATAAAAGAATTGCCAGTATAAGCCCGAAAAATCCCGTTTTTTCGAGATGTACCTTTTAGTCGTTTCTTTTTGGTTCTCTTCTCTTTTCTCTTTTCGTTTTTCTCACTTCTCTGAAAGAAACTTGTCGTTTCCGGATAAGAGATAAAGGAGAAGAGTGAAAAGAAAAAGCTTTGCTTCACAAAGCATTGTATTAAATTATCACACATTCTTTTTCCACGAGGGTTCAACACCATCCACAGATTTGTCGAAAATATCTTTTTCGTAGTCCGATCACATGCAAAAAGCACTTGTGAAAGCAAGTGCTTTTTGCAATGATATCCGTTCCTTGCGGAACGGATGATATACGCATGACGACGTATGAAGAAACGGATATTATATCATGTCGAGCAAAGCGAGGCATATCATATCGCCTAAATGTGATATAGCATTAAATGTTACAAGAGTTCAAAACTATCCGCCGATTTTTGCATGATGCTTGCCTTCGGTAAATGATGCCCGCTACGGCAATGATGATGCTTAGCTAATGATGCGTTTGCGGATATGTGCGGCAAACATCGTATCATTGTGAGCAAGGTGAGTAGCTTCATTCGGTAATGCCGAAGCATCATTGATTTTTACTTGGATTTATGCTACAATTATTGTCATATCAGAATTTGTTCAATAAAAGAATGAGGTCAGCAAATATGTTGGTTAAACTCAAAAGAATAAAACAATATCTTGACAATCGTGCGGAGTCTATATCTGTATTCGATGAGTTACTTGATGATTATTTAAGCGGAGGATTAGAAAGTTATTTTTCGGAATTAGGTCTTTCAAATGTAAACATATTTATTGATTGGCAAACAAATTAAGGTGTATTGAATTACAAGGACGCTATAAGAAAAATTATGTTGATTTGCAAATTGAAGAAGACAATTTCGGAATAGCAGTCGAGCCGGATGAGCCGGATATTACAAATAGTTTTAATCTTGTTTCGAAAGAATATGTATACTCGACCTGTAAAAGCATATTAGCGAATATTTCATAAAGCATTTTACGTCTTTACAGATCCCGGAATATAAAACAAAAACATGAATGCTGAATCCTGTGTCAATATGGAAATGAGAAAATATAACAGAAGAATACGATTATTCGCAAAGCGGTATTTTAGAATGATCGGCACGGCGAAAAAATGCAAAATACAATATATCTGTAGTGACGAACTGTATTCGCCCGAGAACACCCCTAAGATGGACCGATGATAAATAAAAACTCTCGGTTTGTTGAACAGACATACCTTTTGGTCGCATTTTGGTCGATTCGTTCCACTGTGCGTAACATGATGTGTACTTTGTGCGTGCAATGGAGCACGTCATTCAACTTATTTTGCTGATATTTCGCTTGCAAAACTGAGGAAAAAATGTTATACTATTCGCATATATAAAATGGAGGTTTTGAAATGGACATCAATATTCTTTTATTGCTTCAAGAATTACGTGAAGCTATCGGCGGTTGTCTAAACAGCTTTTTCGCTTTTCTCACTACGATAGCGGTCGATTACTACATAATGTTGCCGGGACTTATTCTGTTCTGGGCGTTCAACAAACGTTCCGGGCTTATAGGACTTGGCTCTTACGGTGCGGCCTGCTACAGCGTTTCGGCTCTTAAATCTACATTTTGCGTTTACCGTCCGTGGGTGCGCAGCAATTTGATTAAGCCTCTGCCGGAGGTCATGTCGGGAGCGACGGGATATTCCTTTCCAAGCGGACACAGTGCTTCCGTTAGCGGAATGTACGGCGGTCTGATCGGAGTATACAGAAAGCACAAGGGTCTTTGCGCTTTGCTTGGCACGATGATCGCGCTGACGATGTTCTCACGGCTTTATGTCGGCGTACATACACCGCAGGATGTCTTGGCGGGACTTTTCGTTGGTGCGGTAGGCACTATGCTGGTACTTTTGGCTGCTCGTTTCGTTTCCCGTCATCCGAAGCTTGACTGGGTGATAGTTGTTATCGTGGCGGTATTGTGTGCAATCTTGTTGCCGTACATGTATTTCAAAAGTTATCCCATGGACTATGTGAACGGCGAACTGTTGGTCGATCCGACAAAAATGACTGTCGGCGGTTTCAAGGATCCCGGACGGCTGTTCGGCGTTGTGCTCGGGTGGTTCGTTGAACGCCGCTTTATCCATTTTGATACAGACGGAACGCCGTATCAGAAGGTCATGCGTTGCCTTGTCGGGGCATTATTGTTCATCGGTTATTGGAATATCGTGATGGAACCGCTCGGAAAAGCTATCGGGATCGGCATTGTGCATTTCTTCCTGCAGGCTTCAGCACCGTTCCTGTTTATGACGGTTTATCCGTTGTTGTTCTGCCGCATCGAACGCCGTGCAAAACATTCCCAAAACACAGTTTGCACCTGCGAAAACGAAAAGTAAGTTACGTAATCAATCACTTTTTTGGAAATTTTCATAAGATAAAAAATCAAGGCACACCGTTATTCGGTGTGCCTTAGTTACTATTTATTTTCCGGAATCTCCGTTATTACAGCTTTTCGCAATAATCTTTCAGATACACATAGTATTCAGGCGTGTGAAATTTCGCGCGCATCGTGGGATTGAGTGCAAAAAGGTGACGATCCGTTTCCTCGCCATCGGTATCGAGACGGTATGCGTTGAAGAATATTTCGCCGTCGCCGGACATTATGCGCTCTTTGGGAAAGCTCAGATTTGCGATATATCCGTTTTCGATTTTTGTTACTGTACTTTTTACAAAGCAATCCTCTTGAAAATCCATTCCGAGCAGAGGCTCATCCGGCCCTTCGCCCTGATATTCCATGAGTGCTATCATCAAATCGTTTTTCGGGCTTATTTCTATTTCATAATAGAATTTTCTGTTTGGGTCTGAGCCGATAAGTATTTCGCAGGCATCGCCGGAGGAATGTAATTCGTTATAGCCGTCAAACGGGCAGTAGCACGACGAATGCTTCGCGGTAAACACAAAGTTTAAGATGCCGTCTTTTTCAGTTATGTCGACGGTTGTGTGATACGTTGCCGGAGAAGCATCCCGGCAGTTTTTAAGTTCATACAACATTTTTTATTACCTCTAAAAATTCGGAGTATACTCCATATAAACGTATTCGAGCTTCGGACGGTAAACCTTGAAATCTCGGAACTGTATTTGACTGCAATATGTTCCGAGACCGACACGGTTGCAGTCGGGAGCGCTGATCGGGTCGGGGTCGGTAAGATTGACTATCATCTGTCCGTCAACGGCAAGGAAACAGTCTGTGCCGACGATACCTGCCTGAATGTGATATTCACGTCCCGATTCCGCCTTGAATGTATCGCAGAACGCGTGTATCTTGAGCTCGGGATAGCGTTCTATTCCCGCGTAATTAAGATACCAGCCGTTCAAGCCGGAAATATATCCTACATCGGCATCGTTGTTTTTGTAATCCCAGCCTCGCGCACGGTATGAAAAGTTGAGGTCATTGTTGCACGGAGCAAGAATCGTACCGTAAAAATCAAGCATGACGTCGCCCGGAAACTGCTTGAGTGTGTATATCAGCCCTCCGCCGTTTTCACGGTATACGCCTGTGCAGATACCGTTCCCGCATTTCCAATCGCCGCCTGTTACCTCCCAACGTTTTGAGATATCGGGATCGGTAAAACCATCGTGAAAAAGTAATTCACCCGGCTCCATCTTACTGAAACCGTGGTCATATCCTACATACAGCATATAAAATCTCCTTTCGCAACAAACTAACTATATTATATTTGCAAAGCCGACCGATGTCAAGAGAAGAGTGCGGTTTTTTCGAGTGGCTTGATAATTTATTGCTTTCTCGATTTCTTTACCGGTGTCTGAAACGATTCACGGTATTCAAGCGGTGTCATGCCGGTATGTTCTTTGAACAGCCGGTGGAAATATTCGATGCTTTCATATCCGCATTCATAGGCAATTTGCGTTACTTTTTTATTGGATTTCGCAAGGAAAACCTGTGCACGGCGAATACGTATTTCGTTGAGATTGGCGGTAAAGCTTTTGCCGGTATTCATTTTGAACATTTTACATACATGACTTTTTGTATAGTGAAAATTTTCAGCGAGCGTGTCGAGGTCGACTGTCTTGAAATATGCGTTCATAAACGATATCATTTTCTTCATTTGCGTATTACTTATATGCAGAACTTCGGAAAGTATCACATTGTCATCGCGCGTGAGCAGATTGCATAAAAGCTCTTGCAAGAGCGCTTCGCGCAAAAGCGCACGTTCGGGCATATTTTCGCTGTAGCACAGCTTTTTTGCTATCGCATCGGTTTCGGGGGTGCGCTTGAATAATATATATTTCAAGGCATCGGAATTGGAAACGTTTTTCAGAAATTGAACAAGAGGATGCTTTGATGACCCGAGACGTTTTGCAAAGTTTTCCATCCACTCGATCGTTATAAGAATGTTGAATACGGAACATTCTCTGTTTGAATATAATGTGTGCAGGGCTTCGGGATGCAGAATGATGAAATCGCCACTGTGCATATGCAGACTCTGTCCTTCAACAAGATTCAGACAGTCACTTTTAATAACGTAGTTTATTTCGAAAAATGTGTGCGAATGATAAAGCATAACCGAGCCTACGGGGTGATTCGGAGCTATAACGACACTGTCACCGGTACCGTTGTACTTTTCTATTTTTTCCACATAATACGGAAAAACCTTTTGCTGTAATATCTCTTGTTCAACTTCTTTGAGACTGTCATCATTCATCACTATTTACTCCTTGTTCACATAAAAAATCAATATATATGTCAATTATAATATATAGCACGGCTGATGTCAAGCAACGAAAAAACGATTCTATCAACTGTTGAAAATTAACATTTTTTACTATAAATCAACACTTGATATAACAATATAGGTCAATTGTATTTAGGCCACAGAGGTCATTGAAAATCATGGCGTATGTTGGTATACTAAATTTGAAATAATAGGAGGCTGAGATGAGAAATTTGCTTAAAACCATGGCGGTGATCATTATGGTCACTTTGCTGGCACAATTGACGGGGATCGTTACCTTTGCCGTATCAGATGAGCTGCTTGAAAATGGCGGCTTTGAGAGCGGCACAAAGGATGGCTTTACGCTTTACGGTCCCGAGAATGACAGAGAGGTCATAACAGACGATCCGCATGAAGGGAAGTATTGTCTTAAAATATCCAACCGAGCGGGCAAGTATTCGACGGTGATGACGGATGTAACAAAGCTTATGGCGCTCGGCGGCAACGGCGAATACGAGATAACATTCTGGGCGCGGCTCACAAAGAGCGAGACCAAACAACATGATTGTCAGCTTGTGTTCAACTATGCGTTCGAAGGCGAAAAGGATCAGTACATAACATCTGATATAAAGCCGCTGACGGCAGAGTGGCAGAAGTTTTCGTTCACGAAAAACCTGCCGATGGATTTCTTGCGGACTACACATGTTTTCATTTATCCGCAGGTGATCGGCGCGTATGATGCTGATTTCTGCATTGACGGCATAAGCATCAAAAAGCACGGTGAGCTTAATGGAAGCGAACGCGGCGACCTGCCGGAGCCGAGCACGGATGTCGATCCGAGTGAGGAGCTTGTATTCAACGGAGGTTTTGAAGTAGACTATTGGGACGACGAGGAGACCGATGAGGAGATCGACAATGAGAACTATTTTGAGGTGTATGGTCCCGAATGTACCGTTTCCTGTGAGAGTGCGTGCGCCCATAACGGCGAAAAGGGCATAGGTGTTTCCGACAGAAAAGGCAGATATTCCACCTTTAAATATGAAGCGACCGAGCAGATGATCGATTGGGGAACAGGAACATACCGTGCTTCACTTTGGGTCAGACAGCGCTATGAGGAACAGACGGAGTCCAGCTGTATGCTCGTTATGAATTACGGGCTGCGCAAAAGCGGCGTTCACTACGTGACTACAACAGCTACAACACTTACTACGGAGTGGCAGCGCTTCGTATTGACATTTAAGTTTGACTTTACCAATATTTCTTATATATATTTCTATCCGCAGGTCGAGGGAACGAAAAATGTCGATTTCTGCCTTGATGATTTCAGTATCGTCAAGTACGGAGAGGTCGGCAATGACGATATAGATGTTTCCGAGGAAGCTGATAACTTCGACGCTTCGATACTTGAGGATCTGCCGCTTCCGAAGATGGGCAAGATAGATGTTTCGGGTGAAGCACGTGAACCACTTACGATAGGTGCGATCCGTTGGGATGCATGGTACGGTCATCAAAAGGATGCGTGGGAGGTTTGCAATCAGGTGGAAAAGACGCTTTCACCTGCCAAATATCATTTCCGCGCACCATTCTTCGCGGATATCACGGACGAAGGCAAAATACTGTTCCCGGAATACACGCAGGAAATATTCGATAAGGAAATGGAATACGCGATCGACACAGGAATAGATTATTTCGTTTACAATTGGTATAACGACGGTATGCGCAAGGCACGTGAGCTGCACACCACGAGTCAATATAAAGATAAGGTAAAGTTCTGTGCATTGCTGAACGGAAATTCGAGCGATGAAACGCTTGTCGAAATGGCATATTTACTTCAGCAGGATTATTACATGACAGTGTTTGACGGCAGACCGCTTATGTACTATTTCGGCGATGCGGAGCCTGTCAAGAACGACATAATCAAATTCAGGCAGATATGTCAGAAGTTGGACATCCCCGCACCGTATGTAGTGGCTTTGAATCTCGGCACTGCAAAAACCGAAGCGACGGGCGCGGACGCAATATCAATATATGCTATTGCGGGCAGCGGCGGCGAAAGCTTTGAATCGCTTACCAAACATGCAAAATCAACATGGAAGAGCTATTCGGTTTCGGGCATGCAGTATGTGCCGACCGCAACGGCAGGCTGGCATTCGATAACCCGTTACGAAAATCCCGTAACATGGCTTACGGTCGGAGGGGATTCCTATGCCGAATACGGTACTGCGGACGAAATAGCTGCGCATATCAAGGATGCGATAGAATATGCCAACGTTGAAACACCGGCTAAGACCGTTGTGAATACGGTGCTTGTTTACGCATGGAACGAGCATGACGAGGGCGGCTGGCTTTGTCCGACGCTTAAGGTTGATGAAAACGGCAATCAGCTTTTCGGCGAAAACGGCGAAAAGCTTATAGATACAAGCCGAATAGAAGCGCTTAAAAAGGTTTTGACGGACGCAAAGGCGCTTTACGGCGCAAATGAAAAGCCGACTGCAACACCGGATAACGGCGGTCAGACGGCAGGCGGCGGACTCACATGGCTTATTTATGCAGGCGGCGCGGTAGTCGTGCTTGTGGCAGTGAGTGTTACGGCAATTGTACTTGTACGGAAAAAGAAAGGAAAACAGCATGAATAGAAAAATACTCGTAGGAGCGATACGCTGGGATGCGTGGTACGGACACGACGGCGTTCCGGAAAGCGTCATTTCACAGGTGGAGGCAACACTTTCACCGCGGCACTATCATCACAGAGCACCGTTTTACGCACAAGTAACCCCGGATGATAAAATAATCATTCCGAAATTCGATCAAGAGATTTTTGACCGTGAAATGGAATACGCAATAGATGCGGGAATAGATTATTTTACATTCGTTTGGTACAACGATGATATGAAGAAATCACGCGCACTTTATGAAAACAGTAAATATAACGACAAGGTAAAGATGAGCGTCTGCATGCAGGGTAACATGAATGAGAATGCAAAGAGAGAGCTTATTCATCATTTTAAGCAGAGCTATTATCAGACGGTTTGCGACGGCAGACCGCTCGTGTACTATTTCTGCCTCGGCACGCTTGCAAAGCGTGACATCGCGGCGCTTAAGGAAGCGTGCGAAAAAGAGGGCATAAAGGCACCGTATTCGGTGGTAATGAATATCGGATTTGAGGATACCGTGGATTCCGGTGCCGATGCGATAGGTCGGTATGGCATTGCAGGATGCAACGGCATGAAGTTCTCACAGCTCCGTACCGAGACATGCAGACTTTGGGAGGAATTCCGGCAGAAGAATTTTGACTATGTCGTTGAGGTGTCGGGGGGCTGGCACAGTCTGCCGCGATACGAAACTCCGGTAAAGTGGCTCAAGGTGGATAATACCGCATGGGCAGAATATCCGACAGGACAGGATTTGTATGAGCACCTTACGGAGGCACTTGAGTATATGCAACGACCCGAGGTGGAAAAGCTCACTCCGGCGGGAACAGTTCAGATATATGCATGGAACGAGCATGATGAGGGCGGATGGATATCGCCGACGATAGCCGTAGATGAAAACGGCAGACAGCTTTTTGACGAAGACGGCAAGCCTAAGGCGAATACAGAGCGGCTTGACGGCATCAAGCGCGCGATAAGCGAATATAGGAGAGATAAATTATGATTCTTTATCCGTGGCCGGCGATGATAGATATAAAAGTAGAAAAGCCGGTATATGAGCCAGTCACAGTCAAGCATGATGGAATGCTCAAAAGGGATGAATATATACTTAAAACAAGCGCGAAGGGTACGGAAATAACCTGCCGTGACGATGAAGCTGAGTTCCGCGCACGCGCAACGCTCGCACAGCTGATTGCCACTGAGGAAAAAAACAGTGTGCTTATCCATGATTTCCCGCTGATAGAAAACCGCGGTATCATGCTTGATATAAGCCGCAGTAAGATACCGTCCCTGAAGACGTTGCTTCGGCTTGTCGATATGTTCGCGACGCTTAAGATAAATCAGCTTCAGCTTTATATCGAGGGCTATCCGTTCGCGTACGAACATTATCCCGATGTGTGGAAGGACTACACGCCGCTTACGCCCGAGGATATCCGCGAGCTTGATGCGTACTGCAAAGAACGCTATATCGAGCTTGTGCCGAATCAAAACTGCTTCGGTCATATGTCACCGTGGCTCGTAAAAGAAGAATTTAAGCATCTTGCCGAGTGCCCCGACGGCTTTCAGCTCAAATGGGATCATTGGTCGCCGACGTGCCTTGCGCCGGAAGATCCCGAATCGTTCGGCTTTGTAAAAAATCTGTTTTCGGATCTCCTGCCGTGCTTCTCGTCGGACACCGTGAATATCGACTGCGATGAAACGATAGAACTCGGCTGGGGCAAAAGCAAGGAGATATGCGAGCAAAGAGGAACGGAAAGAGTATATTTCGATTATCTGCTCAAGGTGATAGATTATGTTAAGCAGTACAAAAAGAACGTAATGTTCTGGGGCGATATCATCACAAAAGCACCCGAGCTGTTAAAGGAGCTTCCCGAAAACGTCATTCCGATAAACTGGGGATATTCGCCTGTCACACCCAAAGAGGAAAACTGCAAGGCGTTCCAAGAAATAGGACTTCCGTTCTATAACGCTCCGGGCACGCAGTCGTGGAACACGATCTTGGGCAATACGGAAACGATGTTCCAGAATGTCGATTTTGCCGTGAACGGCGTTATCAAATACGGCGGCAAGGGACTTATGATGACGGATTGGGGCGATCTCAATCATCCGCAGTATCTGCCCATAAGCTATCCGGGCTTTGCCTACGCCGCGGCAATGGCATGGAACAAGACGCCTGCACAGCGTGCGGAGCTTGCCGATTATCTTGACGAATTTGTTTTCATGGATGCGAACGGCTCATTTGCACAGCTTCTGCTTGATGCGGGAAATTACCATCAGATGGCTGATTTCTCCGGCACGCCGCGCGGACTTGTCATCGGTATACTGTACTATCCGCTTGAGGAAAAATCAATGGCGGATAAGCTCAGCAACGAGGAGCTTTGCAAGGTCGAAAGTTATCTTGACCTGATCGAAGGCAGAATAGGCGATTGTGAACTTAAGTGCGACGATGCGGAACTTATCATAGACGAACTGAAAAACGCAATAAGGATTCTGCGCTTCACATGTGAGCTTGGCAGATACAAGCTCGGTATCTACCACGGCGGCACGCAGGAATCACATAAAAACTATTTGAAAAAATTGCAGGATGTTATTCTCCCCGAGCATGAACGTCTGTGGCGGGCAAGGAATAACGAAAGCGATTTAAAGGGCAGTATCGCCCGAATAAAAAAATTATGATTTTGAAAGGATGGCAAAAAGAATGAAAAAAGTAGTATCTCTTCTGCTGAGCATGGCTTTGCTCATCGGCGCTCTGAGTATTGTTACTTTTGCGGATGGCGGTACTGTGAGCAACAACCTTCTTCCGGCGGCGATATCGACGTTCGATGCGGGCGGAGTAACAACACATGAGCATCTCACTTATGTGACAGACAGTCATATTTACAGCAAGGTTGTTTCCGGCGGCGCGCTTTGTCTTAACTACTATGGTTATGCGGCAGCCAATACTTCACCTATGTGGTCGCTCGGCTCATACATAAAGAGCTTTGCGCAGGCAAATAGTGCAATAAACTATATCGTCAAGGTTTCACTTGATGTAAGAGGCAGTATCAACAGTGCCGA
>JAZRXI010000025.1:0-3432 GCA_045600145.1 Clostridia bacterium
GTGCTTTTATTGAATTTCGGCGCGAACGCGATACCGCCGCAGCGGATATCCTCTTTGATACTGAGTGATGCGTTCATAAGCTCGTCTTCGCCGAACGCGTAGAGATCGACAAGTGCGTCAATGGCACCGTCACCCGAGAAAAATTCCATTTCGTTGCGGGGACAGCTTTCATATTCCTGCTGTTTGTTTACATGAAGCGTATATTTTCCCACATTCCAAGCTTTTGTAAGGATGCTGTCGTTGCAAGTAAACCAGCCGTGCTTAAGCGCAGGGAACATACAAAGCTTTACCTTTACACTGTCGAGTGTGATCTTGTCGGAATCGAACCGAAGCTTTAAGAACCTGAATGCGCGTCGGCGCAAAATAAGAGCATCGGTGTTGCTTTTATTCAAGCTTTGCGTTATCGAAAGCTTGTCTATATATGTTCGCCAATCCGCATTTTCGGCAAAATCGGTAGCCCGTTCTGTGAAATCGTGATAAAGACGGACATTGACGTCGGCTTCGGCTGTATATGAAATCTCGGTAAAGCCTACGACCAGCCTGCCGAAATCGTAAACTATATACGGCGGCTCGTTTTGATGTGTATCACTGAGCGAATATACGCCGTTATTTTCGGTCATGTTCGTTTCGATGACTTTTAACGGCAATGCATATTCCGGTGCGGGGGCATTTGCGTACTCAAAATATTCATTGCCGACGACCCTGACGATCTCAGGTGCTATCGGCTCTTTGTGAAGCCCGATCTCCATCCATACCGCGGCATTTTTCCAGAACATATCGTATTCGGCATCGGTCACGCGCATGCTTTCGATGACCTCTATGGGCTTGCCGTCGGCAAAGCCCGACCATGAATCATCAGTGGAAATGAATTGTTCGGTGCCATCCGAATACTTTACGCAAAGCTCAAATGCGGCGGAATTGAGCCAATAACCGCGCTGTTCCTTTATGGCGAAGCCTTCACCCTGAAAGTAAGGGCCGCAGAGAACCAAAGCTATTTCGTTTTCACCCCTGCAAAGCCTTGATGTTACCTCATGGCAAACAACACGCTCGGGCAGACGTCCCGTGCCGCTCGTTATAAACTTGCCGTTGATGTAAACAGCGCATACGCAATCGCTTTCAAAACGGAAAACGGCTTCGACGGTATTGTTTGCGGCAATGAATTTTTTAGTGTATACCGCCCATTCATCGCCGTTAAATCTCTGCGATGTGATCCATGTTACATTTGTTTTGCCTGTGTTATACAGCATGACTGTTTACTCCTGCCGAAAAATGATTTTATTTTGTGAACGACGGGATCTCATATACCTGACCGTTGTTGATCTGCGATTCGGCGGCATATATGCCCGGTAATGTCATTGCAATACCCATTTCAACGGGAATGGGCGACGGTGCATCATCAATAATACAACGGATAAAATCCTTTACCATAACAGCATCGGCACCACCGTGCCCGCCTTCACCGACTTCAAACGTGATGGGAAGCTTTATCATTTTCTCACGTGAGCCGGGAATATCCGAAAAAGATGCGTATGAATAGCTTTCGTCCATCGGCTTTGTCGAATCGGTTTCGATCGCGCCGCGTGTGCCGATAAGCCTGTAATTGTGCGTGAAATCGCGGTAGCCGCCGAAGCATATAAGTATGCGTATGACAGCGCCTTTTTTCGTCTTGAATATAGCCATACCGTTTTGCGACTGTATCTGCTTGTAGGGATTGTACGGAACATCGGGCATAAAGCACGATACGGAAACGCATTCGTCATTCATTATGTAAAGAAGCGGACCTAAATCGTGCGTAAGATATTTTATCGCCGAATTGTACTGCCTCCAATGGTCTGCGGGGAAATCCTCTTTTTTGAAGGTCTTGTAGTCACGGCAGTGGATATATTCCGCTTCAGCAATGGTGATATCGCCGAATTTGCCGTTATCGTACATTTCCTTCCATGCCTGTATATTTCGCCAATAACAGCAGTTTTCGGCAGTCATGTATTTAAGCTCGGGATGTGCCTTTACCGCGTCATAGAGCTTTTGCGCTTCCTCAAGTGAATTGACTGCGGGTATCTCACTTAAAACGTGCTTGCCTTTTGCAAGAGCTTTGATGGCAAATTCAACATGGCGGATGGCGAATGTCGCAATAAAAACTGCTTCGATGTCGGTATCGAGCATTTCGTCATAATCCGCAAAGCATTTAAGATCAGTCACGCCCTTTGCTTCAAATTCTTTTTTTGCGTTTGCAAGATGCTCCGGGTCTATATCGCATATTGCGCAAAGCTGAAAGCTGTCAAGCGGAAGCGCGTCGCTCATAACGGCGATACCGCGAGGACCTGAGCCGACAAGACCGAATTTAACTTTTTTGTTTTCCATATTTGTAAATCTCCTTTATCGCAAGCTTAACATTACAACAGACGCCGCGCCGAGAATGACACCGGCGACCTGAAGCTTTGAAAATTTTTCCTTGAAAAGTATAAGAGATACGAAGAAATTCAACAGTATCGTGATGCCTGTGGTCAACGGTCCCGCAATAGAAAGTATCATCATGCTGTTTACAAGCAGCGATAAAAAGTTCTGCAAGCCGTTGCATAGACCCGAGCCGACGGCGTACAGACGACCGGGCGAAAAGAAGTGCCGCCATTCGTCTTTTTCCTTTATGAGGCTGATTATCAGGAACACTATGAATGAACTGAATATCATATATATCGCATATTCATTGTCGTGAGCCCTGTTAAATTCGAGCTGTTGGACTTTTTTGACTATTGAGATCACACTGTTGCCGATAAAGCATGCAAGTGCTGCAAAAAACCATTTGAGCGAAATGCCTTTTTTGCCGATGCCGTCACCGCCCTTGGCTATATTGATGAGGATCATCGAAACGAATATCAAAACCAAGCCTATATAGCCAAATACGGAAAGCGAATCGTTCAGAAAAATGATCCCGTATATTACGGATGAGATTAGTGAAAAAGATATTATAAGGTTGGTCAGCACAAACGAACCGTTGGAATATGCAACAAATGTAAAAAAGTATGCCGAACAGTAAAAAGCACCGGAAAGCAGACCGTAAAAAATGATTTTCGGTTCAAAGCTGAAGCCGTTTTTGTTCGTTACGGCAAAAAAAAGTGAAGCGGCAAAACACAGAATGGCAAGATAAATGAATCTTCCCGAAGCATGATTTTTGTCGTATTGCTTCATAAACGAGCTGCTTACTATTCCCGCGATCGCAGAGGTCAACATAAAAACATAAGCCATAATACTGAAATATCCTTTTTTCCATAAGCAAAAATGCTTGCTTGCAAGGGCATTTTTGCGCAGCCGTCAATAGAGCAGACGTATCGGAGATACGGTACGCGAAGCGTACAAGGCTTGCGTGGCAAGACTTTCTGCGAATATTATACCATAAGCAAAAATGCTTGCTTGCAAGGGCATTTTTGCGCAGCC
>JAZRXI010000026.1:0-6797 GCA_045600145.1 Clostridia bacterium
TACCGCGTCTTCAAGCTCGGTAAGGATCATTGCCTGCAAAAAGTCATTAGTCTGCATTTTTCATTCTCCTTAATCTAATGTTTTATCAATATTCAGGTTGGGGAAATACTTTGTAAATTCACGCATTTCCTCGGTATAATCGCCCGCTATCTCAACAAAATGGTGGATGTACGGACCGTCAAGCAGTCTGTCCTCCCACTTTTTGAGGTTATCGAACTCAGCCCAGATGTATGAGCCGTGCGTCTGCGGTCCGGGTACGGTATCGACCTTGCCGGCAAGCATGTAATATGTGCCGTTATCCTGGTCGATCCTTGCAAGTGTATATGTACCCTCCTTGCCCTTGAACCACGCGCGCTGATTTACAAGACGCGCCTGACAGTTTTCATCCTTGACCGAGAACGGGAACTGTCCGCAATGCCAGAGCAGCTCCGCATTTTTGTTTTCGGGATGGCGAACCGTAAATTCACCCATAAACGGTCTTTGCTTGCCAAGCGACGCCGATTCGAGCAGAACCATCGTCATGGCACAGTGGATATCGCTTTCACAGCTTATCATATATCCCATGTCGTTCAGGATGCCGTACATCGCGCAGGGCGCAAGTCCGTCGAACATAAGCGGTGTTGCCGTCCAGCACTCGGCAGACATAACATCGAGCTTGAATTCCTCAAACAGCCCGATATACGTTACCGCAAGGCAAGCCATAGCTTCAAGGTATTTGGGCGTAAGCTCGTCCATTTTGTAGTTTTTCTTGAGAAAATCAACAAATTTTGCTATATCTTCGGTTTTGGTTTCTTTATTTTTGTTGTAGCGATCCTGCAAAACAGCAAGATTTATGGGAACGATTTTTAATCCGAAGCGGTTCATCAGCTCGCCCTCATTCCATATTACCGAGAAGAACGGCGCGGGGCGTGTGCCGAGCTGACCTATGCGCAGAGACGTAAAATTCTTTACCATGCACGCAACACGGACGAATTTATCAAATCCGTTCCTGAACTCATCTGATTCGACCTCACACGAAATGATGTGCGAGAACGGGATGCCGTATCTTTGGAACTGACGCGAAAGTCCGAACAGACCGCACTGCGAATCCGTGGGGCGCACACCGTCAACATAGTATTCGTCATCAAGCGGAGCCCAGAGCAGTGTGGGCTTGCCGACTGCCTTTGCAAGGTCTGCGGCGGCTTCCTCGTTGCCGAAGTTGCAGTTGATTATCATTATCGCGTCAACATTTTCGCCTTTGAAGCGCTCCGCGCACGCGGCGGCGGAATCGTCGTCAAAGATAAGGTCATTACAGCCGAGCCCCTTCGTATCGACGAACGAAACGTTCTCACTTGCGAAATTTTTCTCGATATAAGCGATGAACTTGTCCTTGCGGGCTTCCGCGGAGACCCACGTCAAAAACGTTTTGGCGGGACGGTTGTTGGTGTTGCGTCTGAGCGGCACAAGACCGATTTTGATTTTGTGATCAATCATAAAAATTTCCTCCCATACTTTTGTTTGCTTTCATTATAATTATGACAGTAAAATTCCGCAATGTTAAAAACAATTTATTTTTTGTCAAAAACGATACAAAACGTCAAAAATGTGATAGAATATGTTTTAATGATATAAAAGGAGCGTACACATGAAAATCATTCCGTTTGAAGAGCTGTACCACACCGACTTTTTCATCAGCGAGCCGTTTGCGAAATTTCAAAATTGGTATTCGCGTGACAACATCTATTCGTGTATCGGACGCAGAAAGCCGTCACACACGCTTCTGTGGTTCAAAAATTCCCGCGGCAGAGTGACCGATAAGAACGGCAATATGCTTGAGGTCAGCCGAAATCAGCTCATTTATACCGCTAAGGACACCGAATACACTGTTGAGTTTTTCGATACCGCACCCGGGCAGGTGGATTCCATCGTGCTTCACTTTCAGATGACCGATGCGTGCGGCTGTGACATCGCGCCCACGCTTTCTCCCGAGCTTTGCATAAAAAATGTCGATGTTTCCACCGGGCTTGCGCTTGAGGAGCTTTGTGAGGAATTCAAGAAAAACATAGTGTGCATACCCGAAACCGACGCGGCGATATACAAGATACTTGCAAGCGTTTGTAAAAAAAGAAGAAAAGCGACGGCTACAAACAAATTTGCTTGCATCAAAAACGGCATCGAACTGCTTGAAGCCGATTCGGATATGAGCATTGCCGATATCGCCCGTTCGTGCGGCGTCAGCGAGTGTTATTTCCGCAGGCTTTTTAAGGAATACAGCGGTTATTCGCCGATGGAATTCAGACAAATGCACCGCATTGAGCGTGCAAAACAACTGCTTTTATCCGACATGCTTTCCGTAAACGAGATCGCACTTGAGCTCCACTTTGCCGACATATATCATTTCAGCAAAACATTCAAAAGCATAACGGGCGTATCGCCGAGCAAATTCGTACATTCGGCAACAAAGTGAAATATTGCATACAATTCTTGTTTTTTGCATTGACTTTACTATTTCGGCAATTTATAATAATATCAGAATAAATGCTAAGGAGTGTATTTTATGGAGCTTAACGGCAAATGGCTTTTGAGCGGCAAGGACGAAAACGGTAAACAGCTTGATTTAGAGGTCACTGTTCCCGGATGCGTACACACCGATCTGCAAAAGCACGGCATCATCGGCGATATGTACAGCCGTGACAATTCAAAAAAAGTACAATGGATAGAAAACAACGATTACACATATACAAAGACGTTCACGCTTGATTCTGTTGAGCCGAACGCGTATCTTGAATTTGACGGGCTTGATACCTACTGCGATATTTATCTCAATTCGCAAAAAATCGCTCATTGCGCAGACATGCACATTTCCTATGAGTTTTGCGTTGACGGCATCATAAAGCCCGGCGAAAACGTGCTTGAGGTGAGATTTTTCTCCCCCATAAAGGCGGTCGAGGGTCAGGAGCTGATGCGCGGTGCGTTCACGCGCGAGCGTATGCGTACAAGAAGGATACAATGCACCTACAGCTGGGATTGGGTAGACCGCTTCGTTACCATGGGCATCTACCGGGACGTGCGTCTTGTATTCAGAAAGCGCAACGAAATAGATGATGTATATGTCTACACCAACGACATCAATCCGTACTCGGCACAAATAGCGCTGAAAATAAATATCCGCGATTTCGCCGAAAGCGATGATGTGCTTAAAATAGAGATATATTCTCCCGAAAACAAGCTTGTTTTTTCAAAGGAACGCAAGATCATACGCAGTGACATAAACGAGTTTATCGACATCCCCTCGCCCGAAATGTGGTATCCGAACGGTTACGGAAAACAGCCGCTCTACACGCTCAGGCTGACAGGCGCGAACACCAAGGAAGTAAAGTTCGGTATACGCAAGCTTGTTATCCTGCAGCTTGAAGACGTTCCCGGCTCAAAGGAAGAAGCGATGACCGAAAAAATCAAGCACTGCGATTTTACCGAAAGATACGACCACAACAAGAGCGGTGCCTGCTTTACGGTACTTGTAAACGACATAAAAATAATGTGCAAGGGCGGCAACTGGGTACCGTGTGAGCCGTTCCCGTCGGAAGAAACTCCGCAAAAGATAACCCGTCTGCTTGAAGAAGGGCGCGCGGCGGGCGTAAATATGCTGCGTGTCTGGGGCGGCGGCATATTCGAGCGCGACGAGTTTTATTCCGAATGTGACCGTCTCGGCATACTTGTAACACAGGATTTCCTTATGGCGTGCGGCACTTATCCCGAAAAAGAAGAGTGGTTCATTAAGGCGCTCAACGAAGAAGCAAAGGCGGCGGCGCTGAGACTTCGCAATCACACGTGTCTTGCGTGGTGGAGCGGCGACAACGAAAACGCCGTGCTCGGCAATGAGAACAAGACCGATTTCCCCGGCTACCTCAGCGCGACCTTCGGCATCGAGCCGGTGCTGTCGGTGCTTGACCCGCAGAGGCGTTTCCTGCCCTCTTCCCCATACGGCGGCGATTTCTATTCCTCAGCGACACGCGGTACCTCACATGTCACATACTATCTCGGACCGCTTTTCGCCTACTCCCGCGAATCGGATTTTGCCGACTACCGCGATTACTTCAACTCGTATCTTTCGCGTATGGATGTCGAACAGCCCGCGATCGGCATGCCGTTCGTTTCATCGCTCAGAAAATTTTTGACCGATGAAGATATTTTCGGTGACGATACATATATGAGCGAGTTCCACACAAAGAACAATCCGGGCTTAGGCGCGATAACGCTTTACGGCTATGTAGAGCTGCTCTCGAAAAAGATTTTCGGCGATTTTGTTTCGGGCGAGGACAGAGTGCGCAAGATGCAGATGCTCCATTGCGAATGGACGCGCCTGAGCTTTGAGCTTTACCGCAGGAACAAGTGGTATTCATCGGGCATAGTATATTGGATGTTCAATGATTGCTGGCCTGCGGCGAACGGATGGTCGTTCCTTGATTACTACACAAATCCAAAGCCCGCGTACTACACCTTCAAGCGCTGCGCCAAGCCCGTTATGTCATCGCTTCTCTTTGAAAACGGCAAGCTTGATGTTTATATCTCAAACGATTCGCTTGAAAAGCACAGCGGCTCGGGCAAGGTGTACGCATACGACTTCATCAAAAATGAGGTTCTTCATGAAGAAACGTTTGACTACACCATAGCGGAAAATTCTTCCGCAAGCGTTTATCAGACAAATGCGGACAAGTTTGAAAAGTATTTCGGTTCATCCGTCGTTCTGATCTGCGATACGGACAACGACCGTTCGTTCCTGATCCCCAAGCGTTACAGCGATCTTGATATCAGCTACGGCAAGGTGCGCATCGTAAAACAAACAGATACCGAGCTTACCGTTACAGCCGACGAATTTACGCCGTATGCGATGCTCGATGTACCGTACATGCTTTCGGATAACTGCTTTATGTTAAAAAAAGGTGAAACCGTCACCGTTAAAATAATAGGAGGTTTACAATGAAAAGATCTGAACTTAACAAAATCATGAAGGAAAACGACGAATTTATAAGAAGTCTCGGCTTCAATCTTCCGCCGTTTGCCTATTTTACCCCCGAGGAGTGGAAAGAGAAAGGACACGAGTATGACGAAATAAGAAATCACATGCTCGGCTGGGATATCACCGACTACGGTCACGGCGATTTTAATAAAACGGGACTGTTCCTGTTCACGCTCCGCAACGGCTCGCTTTCCGAGCCCGACTGCAAAAAGACATATGCCGAAAAGCTTCTTATTTCCGATGAGGATCAGTATTCGCCGATGCACTTTCATTGGCACAAAATGGAGGATATCATCAACCGCGGCGGCGGACATCTTATAGTTGAAGTCTACAATTGCGCTCCCGACGAATCTCTTGCGGATACTCCCGTTACCGTCACCTGCGACGGACGCGTATTCACCGTTCCCGCCGGCACAAAGCTCTGCTTAAAGCCCGGCGAAAGCATCACACTGCCGCCTTATCAGTATCATGCGTTCTGGGCTGAAAAGGGCTTCGGCAAGGTACTTATAGGTGAAGTTTCCATGGTAAACGATGACAATACCGACAACCGCTTCTATGAAAAAATGGGCAGATTCCCCACCATTGAAGAAGACGAAAAACCGTTGTATCTGCTCTGCAACGAGTATCCGAAGGCAAAATAAGGAGGCAAACAAATGCTGATTACCGTATTCGGTGAAATTTTGTGGGATATTTTCGGTGACGATAAAAAGATGGGCGGCGCACCGTTCAACTTTGCGGCACATGTCGCAAAGCTCGGCGGAAGTGTAAAGCTCGTTTCGGCTGTCGGCAACGATGATTTGGGCAAAGAGGTCATCAAAAACACCGAGGCTGTCGGTGTCGATACCGCGTATATCGCCACCGTCAAAAAGCCTACCGGGCGCTGTATCGTAACTCTTGACAGCAACGGCACACCGTCGTATGATATCGTCCGCGATACCGCCATGGACAACATTCCCCTGCCATCTGACGGCGTTTATGAATCCAACGCATTCTATTTCGGCACGCTCGCGCAAAGAAGCAAAACGTCTTATGATACGCTCCGTGCGCTTTTGGAGAAGGGCAATTACGGCGAAGTATTTTTCGACATAAATATCCGCCAGAACTATTATTCCGACGAAATGATCGACGAATCGCTTAAGCACACAACGGTGTTCAAGATATCGCGCGAAGAGATAGATGTTCTGCATTTTAGCGGCACAAACGAGGAAAAATGTAAGATATTGGCTGAAAAATACCCGAATCTCAAGCTTATTATCGTTACGCTTGATAAGGACGGCTCACTTGTTTACGATTGCAAGGCTCAGCGTGTTATATACTCGCCCAAGCCGCGATCAAAGGTCGTTTCGACAGTAGGCGCAGGCGATTCGTTCTCGGCGTGCTTCGTATATAATTATTTGAGCGGTGCAAGCATCGAAAAGTGTGTTGAGCGCGCTACCGCGCTTTCCGATTATGTCGTTACACAGCTCGAAGCAGTACCGGAATACCCGGCAGAGCTTATCGCAAAAATAAAGCAGTAATGTCTTTCGCGGTGGCTTCGCCCCCGCACCCCTCTCTTGGGGCGCTGCCCCAAACCACTTTCGCGGTGGCGCTGCCCCCGCACCCCTTTTTCGCGGGACGCTGTCCCGCACCCTGCGAGCTTTTTTGAAAAAAAGCTCGGCAAAAAACTTTTATTTCATTACTTAACAAATTCGCTCGGCGTGAACGTTGCCGAGCGAATTTTTAGTGTTGCTTTTCCACTCAACCCGCGGGCAGGAAACAAAGTATTTATTCCGAAAAACCTTATCGTGTCATTGCGAGG
>JAZRXI010000027.1:0-5816 GCA_045600145.1 Clostridia bacterium
TGTTGCGGCAAAGTTTTAGAATTTTTTTTGAGACGGCAAAGCTGTCTCAAAAACCATTTTATATGTTATTGTACAGACCGGTTATTCCCGGCTGATATAAAATTATTTTAAGGAGAATAGCGCTATGGAAAAGAATCTCGTTTACACAGGAAAAACAAAAAATGTTTATTCACTTGACAACGGCAATTATTTGCTTAAGTTCAAGGATGATTGCACAGGCAAAGACGGTGTGTTCGATCCGGGTGAAAATTCCGTCGGACTTACGATCGAGGGCGTAGGCGATGTAAACCTCAGAATGTCCGTATATTTCTTTGAAAAAGTCAATGCGGCTGGCATCAGAACGCATTATGTTTCGGCAGACCTTAAAAACACCACGATGGAAGTGCTTCCCGCAAAGGTTTTCGGCAAAGGACTTGAGGTAATTTGCCGTTATAAGGCAGTAGGCAGCTTCTTCCGCCGTTACAGCGATTATATCGAAGAGGGTGCAGACCTTCCCGCTTATGTTGAAACGACGTTCAAGAATGACGAAAAGGGCGATCCGCTCGTAACGAAGGACGGACTTGTTGACCTCGGTGTAATGACCGCCGAGCAGTATGACGCTGTCAAGGAAATGACGCAGAAAATAACGAAGATCGTTGCGGATGACCTTAAGGAAAAAGGACTTGTGCTTTACGATATCAAATTTGAATTCGGTTACGATGCCGACGGCAATGTAATGCTCATAGACGAAATAGCGTCGGGCAATATGCGCGTATACAAGGACGGCAAATATATCGACCCCATGACACTTTCAAAGCTTTTCTTCGCTTGATTCTCCAAAAAACCGAAAGCGATTCAACATTTACGGAGGTGATACAATGGGCGGATTTTTCGGAGCAGTCGGGCGTAACGGCGACATTTTACAGGATGTGTTCTTCGGTACGGATTACCATTCGCATCTCGGAACACGGCGTGCCGGAATGGCATCATATGATCCCGAGATCGGATTGCAAAGGGTCATACACAGCATAGAGAACTCGCCGTTCAGAACACGCTTCGAGCATGTTTTCGAGGAGATGCAGGGGAGCTCGGCAATAGGCTGTATCAGTGATTACGACCCCGAGCCGTTGCTTATCAAATCAAACCTCGGAACGTATGCGATAAGCTTTATCGGCGTGATAAACAATGCCGATGCGCTTATAAGTAATTATCTCTCCTTCGGCGGCGGACACTTTGACGCGATGACCGGGGGAAAGGTAAATTCTACTGAGCTTGTCGCCGCGCTGATAAACCAAAAAAACAGCTTCGAAGAGGGCATACGGTTCGCGCAGAAGGAAATCGACGGCACATCGTCGATACTCATACTTAAAGATGACGGCTCGCTTATCGCGGCACGCGACAAGGTCGGCAGACTTCCCGTTAAGATAGGCAAGCGCGATGATGCGTTCTGCGTTTCGTTTGAATCGTTTGCGTATCAAAAGCTCGGCTTTGAGGATTATAAGGAACTCGGTCCCGGCGAAATCGTCGAGATAACCGCCGATAAGGTCACACAGCTCGCGCGTCCGGGCAAGGAAATGCATATCTGTGCGTTTTTGTGGAGCTATTACGGATATCCGACATCGACATATGAGGATATAAACGTCGAGATGATGCGCTACCGCAACGGTCATATCATGGCACAGAACGACAAAAAAGAAGGCAAGCTGCCTGATATCGACTATGTCGGCGGCGTTCCCGATTCAGGCACACCGCATGCCATAGGCTATGCCAACGAAAGCGGTATCCCGTTTGCAAGAGCATTCATCAAGTACACTCCGACTTGGTCAAGAAGCTTTATGCCGCAAAAGCAAACAGAGCGTTCACATGTAGCAAAAATGAAACAGATACCCGTTCATGGGCTTATCAAGGACAAGAATCTGCTGTTTGTAGACGATTCCATCGTGCGCGGCACACAGCTCAAGGAAACGGTTGACTTCCTTTATGCCAACGGTGCGAAAAATGTTCATATTCGCTCTGCCTGTCCGCCGATAATGTTCGGCTGTAAGTTCCTTAATTTCTCGCGTAATACGACTGATATGGATCTTGTGGCACGCAGAATGATAATGGAGCTTGAGGGCGAGGAAGGCTTTAAGTATACAGAAGAATACAGCGATCCCAACACCGAAAGAGGTAAAAATTTGCGCAAGCGTATGTGTGAGGAGCTTAAAGTGGCTTCACTTGAATTTCAGTCGCTTGAGGGCGTTATAAAAGCTATCGGCATCGAGCCGTGTAAGCTTTGCACATACTGCTGGAACGGAAAGGAATAAAAAATGGATTCAAAATCAGATGTTTATGCAGCCGCGGGCGTTGATATAACCGCAGGCTATAAGGCTGTCGAGCTTATGAAAAAGCATATCGCCAAGACACTTACTTCGGGCGTTTGCTCGGATGTAGGAGGCTTCGGCGGACTGTTCGAGCTTGATCTTACGGGAATAAACAAGCCAGTGCTTGTCAGCGGTACAGACGGCGTCGGTACGAAGCTCAAGCTTGCGTTTTTGATGGACAAGCACGATACTGTCGGCATCGACTGCGTTGCGATGTGCGTCAACGATATAATCTGTTGCGGCGCAAAGCCCCTGTATTTTCTCGATTATATCGCTTGCGGAAAGAATGTTCCCGAGCGTATCGCCGATATCGTAAAGGGCGTGTGTGAGGGATGCGTTCAGGCAGGTGCGGCACTTATCGGCGGTGAGACAGCAGAGATGCCGGGATTCTATCCTGTTGACGAATACGATCTTGCGGGTTATTCCACGGGTGTTGTGGATAAAGATAAAATAATAGATAACAAGACCATGTGCGCAGGCGATGTGGTTATCGCACTGCCGTCAAGCGGCGTTCATTCAAACGGCTTTTCGCTTGTAAGAAAGGTCTTTGATGTTGAAAACAAAAATATTAAGCTTCCGCTTGAAGCACTCGGCGGTAAATCGCTCGGCGAAACACTGCTTACTCCTACCAGAATATATGTCAAGAGCGTGCTTGCGCTTCTTGAGCAGGTCAAGGTAAAAGGAATATCGCATATCACCGGCGGCGGCTTCTATGAAAACATTCCGCGGAGCATACCCGAGGGCAAGGGCGCAAGGATCGACCGTGCAAGCGTAAAGGTACTTCCGATATTCGAGCTTATTGCCAAGGACGGAAATATCTGCGAGCGCGATATGTTCAATACGTTCAATATGGGTGTGGGCATGAGCGTCGTCGTTCCCGAAAACGATGCGCAAAAGGCGCTTGACATTCTTCACGCATGCGGCGAGGATGCATATGTTATCGGTGAAATAACCGATTCGGACGAGAAAATCACCATTATCTGATATTTTTCGGAGGAGCTTATGAAAAAGAAAGCCAATATTGCAGTCCTTGTTTCGGGTGGCGGTACCAATCTGCAGGCACTTATCGACGCGGAAAGATCGGGGATCATCACAAGCGGAAAAATCAAGCTCGTGATCTCAAATAAAGCCGACGCTTATGCGCTCACAAGGGCGAAAAATGCAGGCATAAAGACCGCAACGGTGCTGAAAAAGGATCATGCCGATCAGGAACAGTTTGAAGCGGCTATAACGGAGAAGCTTCAACAGGCGGATATCGACCTTATTGTGCTTGCGGGCTTTATGTCGATTTTAAGCAAACGCTTTACTGATACATTCGCAAGGCGCATAATAAATGTTCATCCGTCACTGATACCGTCGTTTTGCGGTGAAGGCTTCTACGGACTTCACGTTCATGAGGCGGCACTCAAAAAAGGCGTGAAAGTCACGGGCGCAACGGTGCATTTCGTCAACGAAATACCCGACGGCGGTGAAATAATCATGCAAAAAGCGGTAAACATCCGCGAAAACGACACTCCCGAAACCTTGCAGAAGCGTGTAATGAGGCTCGCCGAGTGGAAGATACTTCCGCTTTCGGCTGAAAAAGTATGTAAACAAATAATCGGTAAATGAGGTGTAAAAATGGATATATATAAGATAAATGACATTGCTGAGCTTATAAAGGATAATTCATATGTAGGCAGAGGCATCGTGATAGGTAAGTCGGCAGACGGCAAAAAGGCTTGCACCGCTTATTTTATAATGGGCAGAAGTGCAAACAGCCGCAACCGTGTTTTTGTTGAAAGAAACGGGGAAGTGTTTACAGAACCGTTCGATGCTTCCAAGGTGGAAGACCCGAGCCTGATCATTTACGCGGCACTGCGTGAATATGAAAACAAGCTGATCGTAACAAACGGCGATCAGACAGATACCGTATATGACGGGCTTAAAGAGGGACTTTCGTTCGACGAAGCACTTGAAAAGCGTGCATTTGAGCCGGACAAGCCCAATTTTACACCCCGCATAAGCGGTATGCTTACATTTGCCGACAATGATTTTTCATATCGGATGAGCATTCTCAAGAGCATTGATGCCGATGGCAGTGAATGTGCCCGCTACGGATTTTCGTATCCGTCACGCGCAGGGCTCGGTCATTTTATCCATACATACGTTTGCGACGGAAATCCGATCCCCACATTCCAAGGTGAGCCGGAGCGCGTAGCGATCCCGTCTGATATAGACGAGTTCACCAAAAAGCTCTGGGATGCGCTTGATAAGGACAATAAGATATCACTTTATGTTCGTTATACCGATCTTGCGACAGGCAAGAACGAAAACAGACTTATTAACAAAAACATTTAAGGAGAATTACTGCGATGAAAGAATTTGAACTCAAATACGGCTGTAACCCGAATCAAAAGCCGGCAAAGATATTTATGGCTGACGGCAGTGAGCTTCCCATCGAGATACTCAACGGCCGTCCCGGATTCATCAATTTCCTTGATGCATTCAATTCATGGCAGCTCGTTAAGGAGCTTAAGGCGGCACTCGGTTTGCCTGCCGTAACATCGTTCAAGCATGTAAGCCCCACATCTGCGGCAGTAGGCATCCCGCTTTCCGATAAGCTCAAAAAAGCATGCTTCGTAGATGACATCGAGGGTCTTGACGATTCACCGCTTGCGTGCGCATATGCCCGCGCGAGAGGCACAGACAGAATGTGTTCTTTCGGCGATTGGGTGGCACTTTCGGATGTCTGTGACGTTACGACGGCTAAAATGATAAAGCGCGAGGTCTCCGACGGTATAATCGCTCCCGGATATGAGCCGGAAGCACTTGAGATACTTAAATCAAAGCGCAAGGGCGGCTATAACATCGTAAAGATAGACCCGGATTATGTTCCCGATCCAGTTGAGCATAAGCAGGTTTTCGGCATAACGTTCGAGCAGGGCAGAAACAATTTCAAGATCGACAGGGAATTGCTTTCCAACATTGTAACGAAAAACAAAGATCTTCCGGACAGTGCGGTCCGCGATCTGATCATTTCTCTGATCACTCTGAAATACACGCAATCCAACTCTGTCTGTTTTGCGTATGACGGGCAGGCGATCGGCGTCGGCGCAGGTCAGCAGTCCAGGATCCATTGCACGAGACTTGCCGGAGGAAAAGCAAACACATGGTTCTTGCGCCAGCATGAAAAAGTGCTTGCCCTGCCGTTCCGGGAGGATATCGGAAGACCGGAACGCGACAATGTGATCGACGGGTATATCAACAAAAACGAAGAGGACGTCTGCGCGGAAGGCGTATGGCAGAAGTATTTTACCTCCCGTCCGGATCCGTTTACCGATGAGGAACAGAAAGCGTACCTCGAGGCTATGAATGATGTTGTGCTTGGCTCCGATGCGTTCTTCCCGTTCTTTGATAATATCGACAGAGCATACGCAAGCGGGGTAAAATACATTGCTGAGCCCGGCGGATCGATCCGTGATGATCTTGTCA
>JAZRXI010000028.1:0-20826 GCA_045600145.1 Clostridia bacterium
AGCCCGTGCCGCCGCAATAGGCGCGAATATCGACATCAATCAGCCGCACGGCTCGATGATAGTGGATATCGGCGGCGGAACGTGCGACATAGCATTGCTTTCGCTCGGAAGCTGTGTTATCAGCTCCTCCGTCAAGGTCGCGGGCAACAAGTTCGACGATGATATAGTAAAGTATATGCGCAGAAAACATAATCTGTTAATCGGCGAGCGTACTGCCGAAATGCTTAAAATAAACATCGGCTCGGCGTGGCCTCGCAGTGAGCCTCTGTTCTCCGAGGTCATGGGACGCAATCTGCTCACCGGACTGCCCAAAAGCATTGAGGTTTCGTCAGAGGAAATATACGAAGCGCTCCAAGATTCCTTTGACCGTATTCTGACCGAGATCCATAACGTGTTCGATAACGCTCCACCCGAGCTCGCGGCGGATATCATCGAAAGCGGTATCGTGCTTACCGGCGGCGGCGCGCTCATGCTCGGACTTGATAAGCTGATCTCGTCGAATTTCGGCGTGAATTGCTACGTCGCCGAGGACGCTGTCTCGTGTGTCGCCATCGGTGCCGGGAAGTGCCTTGACAACCTCGATTATCTCGATTCCGTATCGGACGATATTTGATTTTCTCGGCAAGAGGTTTGGTGCTCCGTCCCACCCCCCGCAAACTGTTTCCAAAGTTTGACAAAATATTTTTATTGCACTTCGCACAGAGTAAAAACAAAACAGTGCCTTACGCCGAATTATAGCGCAGACACTGTTTTTTATTGGTGTTTATTTTTTGGGTCATCATGAAAGTGCCGGTAATCCATGTTAAGCAAAATTTTCAAAAAACGGCGGTTGCGATGACAAAATTCCCGCAGAGCCTTACGAATAAAACTCGATTTCTCCGATGTCAATGGGTGTGTCGGCGTAGCAGGGGCGTCCCGTCGCCTGACCAACGGACGAGAGAATATTGATTTTTACATATCTCATGCTTGTTTCGGGGAATGAGAAGATATTTTCGCCGCCGAACACGCGAGCATAGCCGCAGGTAAGCTTTTGATATCGTTCGCCGTCAACAGAGCCAAAAACTTCTATTCTGTACGGGAAGTGCATCAGCTTTTCGGGGCGTATATCACGCGGCGGAAGCTGTTCACTTTTATCGAACATCGGTGCGAGAATGCTTACCGCGCGCAACGTTTTTTCGCATTTCATGTCGGTTATGATCTCGGCGACACGCTTGCCCTCGTATTTATCGACCGGACTTCCGCTTAAAAGTATCTGTGCGTTCTTGCCGGTGATCGCATCGAACGCCTCAAAGCCGGATTTATTGATCAGCTCAAGTCCATCAACGGCGGCAGTTGCCTTCGGCATATCCGTCCAAACGGGCATTGACCATGTCTTCTGTCCGTTTTCGGCAACGAAGCGCAGATAGAACCAATGCGCATTCTCCCTTTTAACTTTTACGGTTATATGCGACAAATCAACGTTTTCTATCCGTGCGGCACGCTCCTCACCATCGGTGATTATTTCAAGCGTTTTAAGTTCGTCCGCCTTTGTACCGTCGAGATGTGAAGTAAAAATATCAAACTCGTAGCTGTCCGCCGCCTTGATAGTGGCAGGTGCAAACGTCGAATTGACGGAGTAGCGTATTTTTATATTTCCCTGCTCGGAGGCATAGCAACGCTTGTTCAGGATAGCGTCGATGAACGCTTCCTTTGTTTTTTCGCGTGCCATAATTATCGTCTTGCCGGGGCAGACCGCGGCAGACCATGACGGTCCGTGGTGGTCACTTCCGCAACTTGTGGATGCGCGGAAGCCGTTGTCGAGAGCAACCGACAGCGTATGCTCAAACAACGGAGTTTCGTCACGTGTTGTACCGTTGCCCATCTCTACAAGCTTGACAAACCGCTTTAATTCCTGATTGCGATCAAGACAAAAATTCCATATGCCCGGGATGAAAGAGCCCATTACCTGCGGATGCGCAAGCACCGATATCGGCTCATTTGCCGAACCGATGCGCTTGTAATACTCCTCGTATGTCCGCGAATCAGAATTATACAGTGTGTTGACGGAAACTATCTCGCCCGAGTTTTTGTGTCTTATGCCGTAGCGGTCATTTTCAAGAAAAGTGATTTCGGATTCCGAGCCGGGCAAAACAACAAGTCCGTCATGAACGCTTTCCTCAGCGGCGATGAAGCCGCGCAAAAATTCGCTTTCGTTAAGCACGCAGGAGTGGTCAGATATTACCGTAAAATCAAGGATCCCCTCTTTTGTTAGGTCGTCGATGACCTTTTGAGGAGAGCCATCCGTTCTTGAGGGGAATTTGTCGGCAGTATGGACATTTGACGTATGAACGTGCATATCGCCGATATAATAATTAAATTCATCACTCGATTGTGCGTGTCGCATCGGACGCGCAGAAACATTGCATGTATACTTGTTTTCGCCGTCATCTGCGATAATCGTCGCAGTACCCTCTTTAACAAGATTTACAAGCACTGCTGACGGAACGGTATCGAATTTTCTTATTATTGCCGCATCGCCAGAAATATTCCACGATGCTGCTTTCGGCTCTCCGTCTTCAACAAGACGCAGACTTACAACATCGCCGATAAATGAAGAAATGCTTTCCTTTGTAAGCTTTGCTTTCATTGTTCATACCTCTCTTTAAGTGCGTATTCTATTAAAAACGGCTCTTCACCCGTATTCTGCAAGCGGAACAGCTTCATACCGCCCGGAACAAGGCTGACGTTTAATACATCCGCGCCGTTGTTTACAAGCTCCTGCTTTCCGTCCTCATCCGAAACGAAATATATGCGGAAATTCTTTTTCAGCTTGAGCGCAAGCTGTCTTTCATTTTCGCAATCACGTGAAAGCACCATTACAAATTTGTTGCCGTGTCCGTCCTCATGCTCCGAAGCCGAAACCTTTTGCGGAAGCTCCGTGAAAATATCGCTTTCCGCTACGGAATCGAATAATCCGTCCTTATACGGTGAATCACTCAACAAGCTGTCATCGTGAATCACCCGAACACAGTCAAGTGCCATAAGTGTATTGCCGAGCGCCTTGAATTTTTTATGTATTTCCTTTTGCTTGTCAAAATATATCCCTCTGTCGCCCGTCTTTTCATCCACAACGGCACCGACGGCGGTATAATGCTGAAGCCCCTTTGCGCCGTAGAGCGCGCCCGCGTTCATAAAAAGACGTACCTCGTCAAATGTCAGTTCACCGGATTTCCAAACATCCTGTCCTTGATAGTAAAACCACATCGGCATATTGTTTTCGCGCGAAACTTTTCTCATCATTGCAAGATCGCACCACATGAGTGTCCGTTCGGTAGTAGCCTTTATGCCGCTCTCTTTAAGCCCGATCGGATAATAGTCAAGCGACAGCACGGGCGGCTGAAGCGTATCAACAAAATTGCGCAGATACTCCTTGAATTTGCCATTCTGCCATGTACATTCGTTGTTATAGCTCGGTATCGCCACCGTGAACAGCAGCTTTTCGGGGACACGTTCACGGTACATCGCCATTTGTCTTGCGGCTTCCTTTATCTGGTGCGGCAGATACGGTTCATCCCAGACATAATATCCGACGCAGTGTTTATATTTCTTTGTTTTTTCGATAACGCCGTCAATGACCGATGCGTCGATATCCTTCAAATATCTGTCCTGCATACCGCCACATACAGCGAGATCCTGATAAATCATATCTATCCCGCATTCCTCGCACGCGGGAAGCACCGCACGGAGATGCTCTTGCGTCGCCCAACCCGTTTCAAGCAGATTGAAGCCCGCGTCTGCACATGTCTTTACCGACAGCGCCGCACGACGCAAGGTATCGTCATCGCTCTTATAAAACGTATCTGTGGGTGAAAATACCGAAAGTATAAAATCGTTCTGCCGCCACTTCTGATTCTTGTTGCCGAGCGGCGAACGCGGCAGGATCACTGTTTTCATAATAAACCTTTCCTTTGTTTTTAATGCCATTATTATAGTTAAAACAAATGCAAAAGTCAATATACGTCGTCGATATTTATAAAAAATTTGCAAAAAGGCTTGAAAAGATACTGCGTTATGTTGTACAATAGACACATATAAGTTTACGGGTGTGATTCTGCGGTATGAAAAAAACGGTGATCGGTATATTGGCTCATGTTGATGCCGGAAAAACCACACTTGCCGAAGCATTGCTGTTCGGATCCGGTGCTATCCGCACTCAGGGGCGGGTAGATGCAAAAAACACCGCACTTGACACACATCAGCTTGAAAAGGAACGCGGCATAACAATATTCACCGGCGAAGCTGTATTTGCTGCGGGCGAAACCGAGATAACGTTGCTTGATACGCCGGGTCACGTCGATTTTTCGGCAGAAACCGAGCGCACACTGAGCGTGATAGACTATGCTGTGCTCGTGATAAGTGCCTCCGACGGTATTCAGGCACATACACGCACGGTATGGCGTCTGCTTGAAATATACGGCATTCCCGTTTTAATTTTCGTGACGAAATGTGACATGGAGCGCAGGTCGCGCGCGAATATACTCGCAGAGCTTCAAAAAGAGTTCGGCGCAGTCGAGGACTTTTCAAATAACGGATTTTTGTCGAGTGAGAGCGTTGCCATGCACAGCGAAGCACTGCTCGACGAATATTTGGTCTCCGGAATAATGAGTGGATCTTCTGTTGCCTCGGCAATAAAGAGCCGCTGTCTGTTCCCATGCTTTTTCGGCTCGGGGCTTAAAAACTACGGCATAAAAGAATTTTCGGAATTTTTGGACAAATACACACCGGAAAGAGAATATCCCACATCGTTCGGCGCGCGTGTGTATAAGATCATACACGATAAAAACGAACGTATTACAAAGCTGCGTATTACGGGCGGCACTTTGCACGTGAAGGATACCGTTGTATATGACGGTATAAGCGAAAAAGTCAATCAGATAAGAATATATTCCGGTGCAAAATACATAACCGTTGACGAAGCCTCGGCAGGAACGGTCTGCGCGGTGACGGGACTTACAAGGACGGCATCGGGTATGGGGCTCGGCTGTGAGCGTGAAAACGGTGCCGGAATACTTGAGCCGGTCATGCGTTACCGCATAGTCCTGCCGGAGAACACCGACGCGCGGGTAATGCTCCAAAAGCTTAAAAGTCTTGAGGAAGAGGAGCCGGAGCTGCATATCACATACAGCGAGTTTTCTGGCGAATTTCATTGCACACTCATGGGCAAGGTGCAGGCGGAGATTTTTAAGAGCATAGTACTCGACCGCTTCAATACGGATATACGCATCGTGAACGGCAACGTCATCTACAAGGAGACTGTTGAAGATACCGTCGAGGGTGTGGGGCATTTCGAGCCGCTACGTCATTACGCCGAGGTGCATCTTGTTATCGAGCCGGCGCCTCGCAACAGCGGCGTTACATTCGCAAGCGTTTGCTCCGAAGCACAGCTCGATCGTTCATGGCAGCATCTCGTGCTTACGCACTTGAAGGAAAAAACACATCTCGGTGTGCTTACCGGGTCACCGCTTACAGATGTAAAAATATCGCTTGCCTGCGGCAAAGCACACATCAAGCATACCGAAGGCGGTGATTTTCGTCAAGCAACATACCGTGCGGTACGTCACGGACTGATGCGGGCAAAAAGTATCCTGCTTGAGCCGTATTGCAGATTCAGGCTTGAAGTCCCCGTTACGCATATCGGGCGTGCGATCAACGATATAAAGCTTATGGGCGGCAGCTTTTCACAGCCGCAAAACGACGGTGAAATAGCCGTACTTCGCGGAAAGGCCCCCGTTACAAAAATGGACGGATATATGGCGGAGGTCGTATCGTATACAGGCGGACTTGGCAGACTTTCGACCGAGCCTGCGGGCTATGACATCTGCCATAACGCTGACGAGGTCATCAGCACGATCGGATACGAAGCAGAACACGACGTCGAAAATACCGCCGATTCTGTTTTCTGTGCGCACGGCGCGGGCTTTAATGTGAATTGGCGTGATGTCTGTGATTATATGCACCTTGAAAGCTGTTTTGCAAAGCGAAAAAGCGACGAGCATGTACATCGCAATATCAGCATTGATGAAAAAGAGCTTGAAGCGATAATGCTCCGTGAGTTCGGTCCCGTAAGAACGGAGCTGTACAGACCTCCCACTGTTAAGTACGATGCACATCAAACGGAAATGCACACGTTCATCAAGCGCAAATGCCTTATCGCAGATGGCTACAACATCATTTTTGCATGGCAGTCGCTTAAAGTCATTGCCGAAAGCGACCTTAACGGCGCGCGCGAAAAGCTTTGCCGTATTCTGTCAAATTACGCGCTTTTCACCGAAACTCGGGTCGTCGCGGTGTTTGACGGATATAAAGTGAAGGGCAATACAGGCGAAAAGTTCGACAGCCGCGGAATAAGCATCGTATTTACCAAGGAGAACGAAACGGCGGATAACTATATAGAAAAGCTGATAGGCGAGATCGGAAAGAACGAGCAGGTGCGCGTAGTCACGTCAGATGCCATGATACAGCTTTCGGCAGTTCATTCGGGAGTTCTGCGGATGTCATCCGCAGAGTTCGAAGAAGAGATCGCCCGTGTAGATACGGAAATCGCCGGACTGATAGAAAAGGTAAATAAATGTAACGATTGATGTGTTGCCGTTACATTTATAAATATAAAGTGTAAATCGCCCCCTCGGGAACAGATTTCCCGAAAAAGAAAGGAGAAACAAAATGATAGGATTTTCAGTAGTGATTGACGGCAAGGAAATCACGGAACAAGAGTTCTCTCTCACCCGCTCCGGAGATGTATGCGAAGGTATATACAACGGAGTAACGGCGCGTCAGACCGTTACCGAAATTTCGGGTGGAAGGCTTGTCAAGCTTGAGCTTTCTGGCATAGCTCCGCACCGCTGTACAGAGTTTTGCCCCATAAGGATATCGGGCAAGGATGTTTCCGACAAGCATCAGTACATCCGTTACGGGTGGACGTCAAAATATGTAACCGTACAGACGGGAGATGATTTACGGACACCGTTTTTGGCGCTTTACGATAAAAACGGACAGGGTATTTTCGCCCGCACGGTATTCCCGTTGAAATTTCGCGAAAACGCAGAGCTCAAGGGACTTGAGGACGGTACGGTGCTTGCGATACGCAAATATCTGCCGGACAGCTATGAATGTGATACAGTCGCATCGGAAAATGTATTCGTTGCCGAGGGAGATATGAACACGGCACTTGCAAGCTTTGCATCGCTTCTGCCTAAAAACCCGCGCAAGCCACGCCCGGTGACGGGATATAACACTTGGGATTATTATTTCTCGGATATCTCTCTTGAAAAGGTAAAGGAAAACCTTGATGTCATCGGTAAAACACCGTTCTTAAAGGAAAATCTTCAATACTTTACCGTCGATGACGGTTGGCAGACCGCGTGGGGCGAATGGGTGCCGAACTACCGTTTCCCGGGCGGAATAGAAAAGCTTTCGGAAACTGTGCGTTCGTACGGGCTGATACCCGGTATATGGACGGCTCCGCTTTGCGTGAATCCGTCATCTGCACCCGCACAGCGTTCACTTAGGGGATTTTCGCCCAATGCGCTCGGCGACCCAAAACGTATAGAGGGAATGTATTATCTCGACCCGACACATCCTGACACGCGCAAGGCAATGAAGGAGCTTTTTACTTGGCTTTATAAAGCCGGCATACGCCTGTTCAAGCTTGATTATCTTTCACGTGTGCTTGACATGCAGTATTTCTACGATAAGACCGCAGGTCCTTATGATGCGCTGAGACTGCTTATGTCAGATGTTCGTGAGTGCGTCGGTGAGGACAGCATTATTCTAGGTTGCTCGTTCCCTGCGGAAGCGGCTTCGCCCGATGTCGATTGCGGACGCACGGGCTTTGATATGCACAATAAGTGGGGACATGTTACATGGTCGATGGAAAACTATCAGTATTGCTGGTGTCAACAGCCGAGGCTGTGGGTAAATGATATCGACTTTTTGCTTGTGCGCGGTCCCGAGACCGACAACGACGATCTTCCGCGCAACACGCTTGATCCCGGTGCGCACGAGCCTGTACACGCCCGCTGGCGCGGCGGTGATGATATGACGCTTACCGAGGCGCAGACATGGGCTTCATGTGTGATGCTCACAGGCGGCAATATGATACTTTCCGACCGTCTCTCCGTACTGAATGAAGACGGTATGACCGTAATACGTAAAGCGCTTGAAAACCGCTCTGAAATCCCCGCAAAGCCTACAGACCAATTCATAAGCGATCTGCCCGCACAGTGGGTACAGGAGAACAAGCGCTATGTAATGAATTGGCTCGATACCGAACAAACCTTCGAAGTCGATGCCGACACGGATACATATGAGCTTTGGAGTGAAAAAATGCTTGCGCCGCAAAACGGCAAAATACGCATAACGCTTCCTGCCCACGCCTCGGCTGTGCTGATAAAATAATAAATGTCTGTTCACGGGGTCAACGTCCCCGTGAACAATTTTTTTGGTGTGGACAGCATCCCGCGAAAGCCTTTTTGATCACTCGTTCAGTATTTCGTCGCAACGGAGTATCATCATAGTAACAAGCTCAATGGCTTCAACCACTGCGGATTTATCATCGAGCGTACCCCGTCCGATAAGATAGCCGCCTTTTTCAACAGGATCGAACGGCTGTGTAAACATCCAGCCGTCACCCGGCGCAACAACATCCGAATGTGCGAATAAGCCTATTGTTTTTTCTCCGCTCCCGTGTTCTGCGAGCATGTATCCGCCGCTGTAATTGAGAGTTGTTTCAAAACCGTTTTCACGATACAGCTTTTCGGAAAACTCAAGTGCGGCTTTGCACGCCTCTCCGAACGGAGCGTTCGTACGCGGTGTCCCTCTGAATGACGGTATTTTTACAAATGTCTTAAGCGTGTTTACGATTTCCGCTTTTTGTGAAAAAACGAATGAATGTATATCACTGCGTTGCATTTTTGCCTCCGTACAATATTGATATACAAATATTACACGATTCGTTTGCAGAAGTAAATGTACAAAACGACGTATTTGCACTTTCAGACACCTTTTATGCTTAAAGTCCCGTTTTACCCAAGCTTGCGTCGGAGCTTTTCAAGCGTGCGGGATTCTATTCGCGATATCTGCACCTGTGAAATCCCCATTATTTCCGCTATATGCGTTTGCGTATAATTTTTGAAATATCTCAACAGTATCACCTTGCGTTCGCGTTCGTCGAGTTGGTCAAGGCACTGTTTGAGTGCAAGCTTATCCGAAACCGAGGCACGTGGACTTTTGTCTTCTATCGTGTCGATCATATTTGCATCAGATTCATCATACGCGGGCTCATCAAGCGAAGCGCAAGTGTTCATGCTTTCAAGTGCGAACAACAGTTCTTCGATATCTACTCCGAGGAAATCCGCGATTTCATTCGTGCCGGGCTCATGCCCAAGCGTGACCGAGAGCTGTTGACGCGCAAATCGGATTTTTTGTTGCATTTCCTTGAGTGACCGAGGTATTTTTACAAGGTCGTTATCGCGTATGAAGCGCTTTATCTCACCAATTATCATCGGCACGGCATATGTGGAAAATCTTACATTGTAGCTCGAATCGAAGCCGGACACCGCTTTAAGAAGTCCCATATTGCCGAGCTGCATGAGGTCGTCGTATTCGACGCCGCGCCCGAGATAACGCCGAACTATCGACTTGACAAGCGGCTCATTTTCACGCATGATCGTTTCGCGTGCATTAACATCTCCGCACTGTGAAAGGCGTATCAGCTCATTTGTACTTTCCTTGTCCCATTTCAATGCCTGCCACCGAGCTTTTTATACATTACGACGCGCGTCCCTTCGTCCGGTGCGGAGGCTACTGTTACATCATCCATAAAGTTTTCCATTACGGTAAACCCCATTCCGGAGCGTGTTCCGTCATCACTTGTCGTAAAGAAAGGCTGTCTTGCCTGCTCTATGTTTTCGATTCCGACACCGTCATCGACTATTTCGATGCGTACCAAGGTATCTTCGTAGAAAAGCCGCATTTCGATCGTTCCGACAGTATCACGGTAACCGTGAACGATCGCATTTGTAACAGCCTCGCTGACAGCTGTGCGTATATCCGAAATTTCGGTTATTGTCGGATTTAATGGCGCAATGAATGCCGATACGGTTATTCGAGCAAAGCTCTCATTCTGTGAAAGCGAATCAAATTTCAGTTCGGCTCGGTTTTTCATACGGCACCTCCGCGATATTCGGGAATAATCGTATATATACCCGACATTTTAAGCAGTTTGTCCACACTGCCTTTGGCGTTTGCGATATAAAGCTTTCGCGTTGCAAAAAGCTTGTACCGCCCAAGCAAAACGCCTATTCCGCTTGAATCCATGAACGTGAGATTCGAAAAATCAAGTATTACGGTATCATCGTCCGCAGAAAGTATTTCACGGTCAAGCTTGTTTCTGAACAGCTCGGCACTGTGATGGTCGAGCTCACCGTTAAGCATAATTGTCATATAAATTCATCTCCCGATTGAAAAATTCTCTTAATGCTTGCTTTTTCCTTGCACTGATTTTGACGAATAAGTTCTATTTATGCAAGGGAACTCTGTTCTCCAATATCCATATACAATGACTCCTCCCCCTGCCCGCTTTTCCGATCAAGTGTCAATACACAATAAAAAAACACAGTGCCTGCGCAAAAGTTTGCACAGGCACTGTATTTATTTTACTTTGCGTGAAGCACATTAAAAGTTTTTCACCCCCGCTTTTCTCAAAAAAGCGGGCGGGGTCAAGGGCAGAGCCCCTTTGCATGAGGTGCAGGGGGGACGAAGCCTTTTTCCCCCGCATAGGATTTGGGGCGAAGCCCCGAAAAGCTTTTACATTACCCTACATTTTCAAGATGGAACTGGGCAATCATATCTTTGAACAGCTTATCGTAGAAAGCATCGTCGACCGTTTCTCCGGCGTGTGCCGCGCGGGTAGTGCGTTCAATAAGCTGGAGTGCGGCTGAGCGCAGGTTTGCCGAGCCATTAAAAACAGGTGTTACGAACGTATTTTGAATATTATCGAGCAAAAGCTTCGTAGCGGCGATCTTTACATCGTAATAGAGGTCATTGTCCTCGCCCGCTCTCTGCAAATAGTCTTTGTATGCGTCGCTTTCGCGTGCCGTTTTCGTAACGGGGATATAGCCCTCGGTCTGCGCATAGCCTATCTGCGTTTCGTCGGTCAGAAGGAACTGCATAAACAGCCATGACGCAAGCACCTCCTGCGGGTCTTTCTTATTGAATATACATATTGACGGACCCTGAGACATCATTTTCGGATTTTCGGTATCGTACTGAGGTACTTCCATGACTGCCGTCTCAAATTCGACTATCTGCTCCTTCGGGATATCGAGCAAGGGCGCTTTGCTGCCCATCCATGTGGATCCCGCCGTGGAATCTATGGCAAATATGCACTGACCCGCATTAAGATAGTTTGCGGGATACGACGATATCGCATATGTCGAAAACGCACCCGTTCGGCTGTGCTTGTCTACCTCGTTCAGCAAGGTTTTGGTGGTATCGTTGAAAAGAAGTATTTTGCCGTCATCCGTCGAATAATCCGCATTCTTCTGCTTGAGCATCTGTATCATCATATTATCCGTGGATTTATATATGAACGGAATAAGCACCTGCTGTCCGTTTATCTTAAACGTGCCGTCACCGTTCTTTTCCATTGCTTTTTCGGAAACTTCCCATACAAAATCCCATGTAAGCTTTTCGGGAAGCGTATATCCGAGCTTTTCAACAAAAGTTTTGTTGATATAGCATGCCTCGGTCGAGCGCATGAACGGAAGTGCATACATCGTATCTTCTATCATGCCCTCATTGAGATATTGTTCGATGACATCGCTTTTCTTCGGCGAAGCAAACTTCACCTCGCTGCCGCCGAGTCCGTATTTCGCATCACTGATAAGCGCATCGAGCGGAGCCACAGTGCCGTCGCCCGTAATATATGTCGCCACATGATCGGGATAGGTTATGCAGATGTTCGGCGCGGTATCGGTGGAGATATTCGTTATTACATCGCTGTATATCCTCTCATAGTTATTATACAGCTTCATTTTTACCGTAATATTGGGATAAACCTTCTGAAAATCCTCTATCGCCTTTTTATAGATGGCAGTCTGGGTCTTATTGGTATCGTTTTTTGCCCAAAACGTCAGCTCAAAATCTTTTGACGTGTCAAATGCTTCAGGCACTTCAAACGTAGGTTTTTCGGTAGCTTCCGGATTCTCGGTCTGCATTGTACCATGGCAGCCCGAAAACGTAAGCACCGCAATAATCAAAGCAAGCAACAATGCTGTAACAGTTGAAAATTTTTTCATCCCTTTGTTCCTCCTCGTGAAACACCTTCCATGATTTTCTTGCGGAATATTATAAACACCACGATCAGCGGTATCGATATCGCTACGACCGCCGCCATCATTTCGGGAATATTTTCCCTTCCGAAGCCGTTTTCGCGTATTTCCTGTATTCCGTTGGAAACAAGATAATACGCTGTTTCATCGGTTATCAAGCGCGGCCAAACATATGAATTCCAACATTCTATCGCCTTGAGTATCAGCACGGTGATTATTGTCGGACGGCATACCGGCACAAGCACCTTAAAAAGATACTTCATATCGCTCGTACCGTCTACCTTGGCGGCACGGTAAAGCTCATCGGGCACAAGTTCAAAGTTTTCCTTGAGCAGATACATATAAAAAACGGATGTCACCGACGGCAGGATAAGTCCCGAAAACGTGTTGCGCATACCGAGTGACGTTATCGTGCTGTAGTTTGTTATTATAACGAGCTCGTTCGGTATCATCATAAGCGAAAGGAAAATCAAAAAAACAAGCTTTTTGCCCTTAAATTCGAGCTTCGCGAACGCGAATGCCGCGAATATGATAACAAACAGCATGAGTGTGGTCGTTACCACCGTAAAAACCAGCGTATTCAAAAGATAACGCCCGAGCGGGACATCCCTGAAAACATTTATATAATTTTCGAATGTCGGTGTAAGTGTAAAAAACTTCGGTGTATATTCGGCATTATAAGCGGAATAGCTCTTGATTGATGACAGCACCATCCAATAAAACGGAAACAGCACCACTATCGCCCACACGCCGAGTCCGAGATAAGTAAAGCTCTTGCCTATCGCGTTCCCGACACGTTTATTTCTCGCAATTCTATCATAATCGCTCATATTACTCCGCCTTTCACCGAATGGCGTTTTTCTTGCTGACAAGCAGATTTATCACTGTTATCACAAGTACTATCGCAAACAGTATAAGCGCCGCCGCCGACGCATATGACGGGAATCCGCCTGTTGTATAAAGCATATCGTAAATATAGCCTACTATCGTATTCATCCCCGCCGAATTGAGGTCGGTACCGAACAGTGCCACCTCATCACTGTATGCCTTGAACGCGCCTATAAAGCCCGTAATGACAAGGTAAACTATCATCGGCGATATCATCGGAAGCGTTATGCGTGTAAATACACGCCATTTGGGTGTGGCATCCACTCTCGCGGCATCATAATAGCTTTTATCTACGGACGCAAGCGCGCTCGTAAGGATCAGTATTTTGAACGGCAATACGACCCAAACCGTATAAAAGCACATCACCAACATTTTTGCCCAATAAGGTCCGTTGATAAAATCAACGGGTCCCGCACCGAACCATGACAGCATCAGATTTATCAAGCCGTCTGTATATGCTGTTTTCTTGAAAAGTATCATGAACACAAGTCCTACGGCAAGTGTATTTGTAACATACGGCAGAAAATAAACCGTCTGAAAAAGCTCGCGCAGTTTTTTTATCGAGCTTAAGCCTAATGATATAAAAAGTGCTGTAAGCGTGGAAACAGGTACTGTGATGAACACGATTATGAACGTATTCTTTATCGCTTGAATAAAAAACGGGTCTTTGAGCACATAGCTGTAGTTGCCGAGTCCTACACCTGTATAACGCTGAGATGCGAAATTAAAATTTTCCTCGACTGAATAAATCAATACATCAACGAGCGGATATACCATAAAAACCGCTATGAACGCTAACGCGGGAAGTAAATACAGCCAGCCCTTGTATTTTCCGAATTTCATTTTGCCTCCCATGCCATGCGTTCTTTGGTATCTTTATCAAAAATAAACATTTTATTCTTTTTGATATTGAAACGCACATTGCCGGAAGACGGGAACGTTCCGTTATCGGCACTTATCACCGACCGTACAAAATTATTCTTTGATGCCGGATTTGTTGACACGATGCTCGTATCTCTGCCCATGACCTCTATTGATTTTAGCTCACAGCCGAGTACGCCGTTTTCGTCGGGAACAAAGCCCTCGGGACGTATCGCCACCCATACCTCTCGGTCGCTTTCACCTGCGGCTTCTCCGATGCGGTCATCGCCGATGAACAGCCCGCCGTCACGGATATTGCCCGAAAAGACATTTATCGGCGGAGTGCCCAAAAATTCCGCAACGAACAGATTTGCCGGATCATCATATACCTTCTGCGGAGCATCCGCCTGCTGGATCACACCGTTTTTCATGACAATGATTATATCCGAGATGCTCATTGCCTCTTCCTGGTCGTGCGTAACGAACACCGTAGTGATTCCGGTGGTCGTCTGAATACGTTTTATTTCCTCGCGGGTGCGGATACGCAATCTCGCGTCAAGATTCGACAGCGGCTCATCGAGAAGAAGCACCTTCGGCATTTTGACAAGGGCGCGTGCTATCGCCACACGCTGTTGCTGACCTCCCGAAAGCTGTGTCGGCTTGCGGTCAAGATACTCTTCTATTTGTACAAGCCGTGCAGCTTCGATCACTCTCGCGTTCATTTCCGCTTTGCTCAGCTTTTCCTTGCCGCGCAGATTTCCGAGTGGAAACATGATATTCTGCCGCACGGTCATGTGCGGATAAAGCGCATAATTCTGGAAAACTATTCCCACGCCGCGTATGTCCGGCGGCGTGTCCGTGACATCGTCATCACCGAAAAATATACTGCCCTCTGTCGGCGTCTCAAGTCCGCAAATGAGGTTAAGCGTTGTACTTTTGCCGCATCCGCTCGGGCCGAGAAGTCCAATCAGCTTACCGTCCGGTATCTCAAACGTAAAGTTATCCACCGCTTTAACGGGAAAAGCCTTATTGCTTTGATTCGGATATATCTTAGTAAGCTCTTTGAGAAAAATCTTCATCCCGTATTCTCCTTTTTTCGGAATGTCCGCACGGTTTCAATCAGAAAATCTTATTTACTCTTAAGTACAACGTCGTGAGCTCCGCCTTCAACGATGCTTACCGACGATACGAGCGTGAGTTTTGCCTTCTGCTGAAGCTCCGGGATAGTCAATGCGCCGCAGTTGCACATCGTGCTTTTGACCTTTGCAAGGCTCTGACGTACGTTATCCGAAAGCTTACCTGCATACGGAACGTATGAATCAACGCCTTCTTCAAACGAAAGCTTGCTCGCGCCGCCGAGATCGTATCTCTGCCAATTACGTGCACGGTTGCTACCCTCGCCCCAATATTCCTTCATAAGAGTACCGTTTACGTTTATTTTTGCCGATGGACTTTCATCGAAGCGTGCAAAGTATCTGCCGAGCATAACGAAGTCGGCACCCATTGCAAGCGCAAGTGTTATGTGATGGTCGTGAACGATACCTCCGTCGGAGCAAACGGGTACATATATCCCCGTTTCCTTATAATATTCGTCACGTGCACGGCAGACATCAATAACGGCTGTCGCCTGACCTCTGCCTATGCCCTTTGTTTCACGGGTAATGCAAATAGAGCCGCCGCCGATGCCAACCTTGATGAAGTCGGCGCCGCACTCAGCAAGGAAGCGGAAGCCTTCTCCGTCAACGACATTGCCTGCGCCGACCTTTACCTTGTCGCCGTAGTGCGAGCGTATAAAATCTATCGTCAGCTTCTGCCACTCGGAATAACCCTCGGATGAATCTATACACAGCACGTCAACGCCTGCTTCCACAAGTGCGGGTACGCGCTCTGCATAGTCACGGGTATTGATACCGGCACCGACAACGTAACGCTTGTTGGCATCAAGCAACTCATTGGGATTGTTCTTATGCTCCTCATAGTCCTTGCGGAAAACGAAATAGCAAAGATGTCCGTCCTCCGAAATTATCGGCAATGAATTGAGCTTATGCTCCCATATCATGTCGTTTGCCTCGCTGAGCGAAACGCCCTCACGTGCGTACACGAGCTTGCTCATCGGGGTCATGAATTTTTCCACCTTATCAGTTACATCCATGCGGCTCACGCGATAGTCACGGCTCGTAACTATTCCTAGCAGAACACCGTTTGAAGTGCCGTCATCCGTTACCGCAACGGTTGAATGTCCGGTTTTTTCCTTTAGCGCCAGAATATCGGCAAGCGTAGCGTCATATCTTACATTTGAATCGCTCGTAACAAAGCCCGCCTTATATCCCTTTGCGCGTCTTACCATGGCGGCTTCATCCTCTATTGACTGTGAGCCGTATATGAACGAAACTCCGCCCTCGCGTGCAAGCGCTATTGCAAGCTTATCGCCCGAAACAGATTGCATTATCGCCGAAACCATCGGGATGTTCATTTCTATTGCCGGTGTTTCGCCCTTCTTGTATCTCACCAAAGGCGTCTTCAAGCTGACGTTTGTCGGTATACATTTGCTGTCGGAATAACCCGGAACAAGCAAATATTCATTGAAAGTGTGTGACGGTTCATTAAAAAAAGCAGCCATGTTTTTTCTCTCCTTAAAAATTTGTATTATGTATTATTATATATTCATTATCAGAAGTTGTCAAACTGATATTCTCACAAAGCGCTTAAAATGCAGATCGCTTTTTATTCCCGGCCGGCTTTTAAGAGTTATAACATTCGCGGTCACGTCATATATTTCAAGCGAGAAATCCGGAAAGGATGCTTTTTTATGGAAAATAATATCGACAAAGCCTATAAAAGCTGGCAACAGGCAATAAACGTTTTCAACAACGCCGTAACAAAAGAAGATATTGATTACGCCATATTCAACATGGAAGCGAAAAAGCGTCAGTATCTGCGTCTGCTTAACGCGGCAAAGAATCTCTCCGACGAAACAGCACAGAACAGCGATTTTTCATAAAATCGGCATGTACGGCTAAACACAAAAACGTTGTCGCAAGCCGCATGCCTTACGGCAAAAATAAAAAGCCGTCAAAAAATGCGTGAAGCATTTAAGACAGCTTTTTCATTTATCAGTACTTCAATATTATCGTTTCGTGCATATTCAGTTTCGGAAGTGTAAATCTGATGCCCGTTTCAGTGTTTTCAGAGCATAAGCTTTCCCCCGAAATAAGTGTGCAGACAGATTCTGTTTTTTCATTGATGTTCACATTTATATTCAGATCACAAAGCGGTACTATATCCTCAATGATCTCGGCACAGCCGCTCTTGACGGGCGACGCATACGCGATATTCAGACAGTACCTTTTTTGCTCAGGCTGTTTTATCAGTATCGCGCGGCATTTGGCTATGTGCTTATTGTCATCCGTAAAGACCTCGACCAACGGTTTTTTGTAAACCGATTTGATTGCCGCCAAGAGATACCGTTTTTGGAAAACCGCACCGTATTCATGATATATCGCAGATATCGGGTTTGCAATATACACGACATTTCCTTTTTTGATGACCGACGGACGTGTTTCTCCGCCTTTGTTGTTTGGCGTGTTTTTATGGCCGCAGAAATGAGCATATGTACGCTTGAAATACGGGTCTTGACTTTCGGCAAGTATTTCGCAATCGACAGCCTTTATTCTCTTGCCCGCAAATTGACAGAGCATCGGCGCTTCTGGAAGCTCCTCACCATCATATTCAAGGGAGCGATTACATATATAATCCACATCATATTCCGCATCTCCGAGATACTCTGCGCCCACATCAATAAGAAATCTGCCGTTTTCAACAAGCGCGTCATACATAAACACGACCTTGCCGCCTCCGGATATATAAGCCTTGAGCTTTGCCAGCTTTTCAGCATCAAGCTCGCATTTTCCCGGGAAAACAACAAGTCCGCATTTTTCAAAGTTTCCGTCATCGACACATCTGAAATCAAGCTGTGCTTCGCAAAGTGCTTTCACAAGCCCGTTTGACGCTCGTCCATCGACCGTACCGTATATCCCGATATCCGCGCAGTTGATTCCGCCGAAGCAATATGGTTCTATCTTTTCAAAATAATCAAAAGCATAACCTATGTTCTTATATGTCTCATTATCAGGCTCGCCATCGGGGTGAAGATGATCGCCAACTGAAATTCCGACACCGTACATTGCCATGATAACTGCCTCGTAGCGCAATGCTTCTTTCAGCTTATAGCCGCCGAACTCGCCCCAATCAAGATGAAATTTGCCCGTCATGCCCACTATGTTCTTATCCTGCATCTGAAAAAGGCGTGCACGCAAGGGAAGCTTATCATAGCCGCCCCACGCGGTAGGCAGATCTTCCATTTCATAGTGTGTCTGATAGGGATGATTATATTTGTGCGCGGGATCGGCGCCGCCGCTGTTAAAGAAGATCGTGGCATCCGGATGCTTTTCATACAGGATATCGGCGCACTTTTGCTGAAAAGCCGCGATTTTCATTTGGTGATACTTTGCAATATCTTCTTTGTTGCCATCATCGAAGCCGAGCTTCGACATTTCCTTTTTACAGAACGCGCAATGACATTCGGTCGAAGCTTCAAGAATATCGTAAAACAAGCCATCTATATTGCTGTAGCGATCACAGATCTCCTTTGTCAAAGCATAAATAGATTCACAGTACGGACCGTCATGCAAACACATCGTTTTCCATGCTCCGCATGGCCTCGGCGCATCCGGATATTTATTGATATCGAACGTGGTTTTGAAGGATCCGTCATCATTTACGCATATCCACTCTGGGTGTTCTTCTGCATCCGCGTCCGACCACCCCGCGGTAATATATATTGGCGCCTTTACGCCTATTTCATGCGCGGCATCTATCATTTCGCCCAAAAGATCGAATGATAGATAGGGGTGCATTTTCCCGACCTTCGTCGGGTAATAGCATAAACCGTGATGACATTTTGCAAAAACCGTAATGCTTTCAATATTACCGATTTTTAATGCCTTTTGAAACTTTTCCTTTGAAAATTCCGAGCCGATGCCCGTGATATCGGGTGATGTGTGAAAATCAAGATGCACACACCGTTTTTGTGAATACTTTGCCATTCTTATAAAGCCTTTCCGAAATAATTTGTCCGCAAATACGGAGATCAAAATTCATTTTCTTCTCCTGCAAAACCCTGCCCTGTTCCGTTCTTAACTATTTCAAGCACATAATCTCCTCCGGACGGTTTTTTGGAAACAGAATACGCTCCGTTGAAAACAAAGCTCTTTTCTATCAGTATATATTCCCCGGTATTGCAGTCAAACCAATATGCGGAATAATCAGCGCCGCTTTGCAAGCCTTTTACTGTGATACAAGCATCAGTGTTCGTATTATAAACATATACAAGAAATCTGTCAACACCAATGTGTGCGCCGGTAGCCAACGTGCGCGCATTGTCGATCGTAAAACAGTTACTATCGTCAAAGCACGGTTCAAGCTCATACCAATCAAACGATGTGAAGAACTTTTTCATGTACCCGAGCTTGACCGAGTTTGCGTTATTAACGGTATCGCCCCACTTAACGTCTTTTTCTTCCTTGGTGATGATTATGCCGTCACGCTCGGAATCCGCATCCATATCGTAGTTGCTCTTATAATACCAGATATCGCCGACACCGTAACCGTAGCCGCACATGCCGTTCAGGAACGCGGCATAACCCTAAATTCTTGCGCCAAGCTCGTTTGTCCACAGATTTTCGTAATATCCCTCATACAAAACCACCGGCAGATCACAGGAATAATTCGTTTTTACGCTTGAATAATTCCATGCCTTCGTTTTATATATCAAGCCCTGCCAAGCCAGCCAATTATAGCCGTTTACACTGTTTATGAACGTACTTGTCTCCGTGGTGATATTGTGCTCCGTGTGGCACGAAAGCGGATGCGCATAGTAAAGTCTATGAGCTGATTAAAAACGGCTCTATCAAAACTCTGCCGTGCGGTAAGGGCTATAAGATTACAAAAGTCAGCGTGATTGATTATGTTCTGAACCGCTGAACTATATATGAAGGATTTTTTGAATGATATAACGATTGCACATCTCCGGCAAAATAGGAGAAATCTAAACAAAGGAGTCCAATGCTATGGGAAAAGTAAAAATCGTTCTGAAATCCGATTTTCCCGAAAGTGAGATTGAGGCATTGGCACATTGCTTGATGCCTGATATATTAGAATATTTTAACAGTGACGAAGGCAAGAAAGAGTTTAAAGCGTGGAAGAAAGAACTGAAAGAAAAACCGGATAAAGAACAAATTTAGCGGTGGTGCAGAGCAAAATCTGTACCACCGCTTTTGTCAGCAATAGAACTATGTATTAAATTTCAAAAATAAACAACAAACCCAAACGTTTCACCAATAGGTAAAAGGTTCGGGTTTGAATGCTTTGGTGCGAATGAAGGGACTTGAACCCTTACAAAAGTCAGTAATTGTAAGGCTCTTCAGCTTTGGTGTGTACTTGGTGTGTACTTGGCGTTAATTCTTTCGAGATATCGCGCGTCAAACTCATCTTGTTTGTGCTTGCGCAGTTCTGTGTAAATCGCCGCTGTCGTTTCGTATTGCGCATGCCCGAGCAGGCTTTGCGCTGACTTTGCCGGGATGTCTGCCTCAAAAAGATTTGTTGCGAATGTATGCCGTCCTTGATATGGGACGCCCCGCAATCCCGT